>JBEKTJ010000031.1:0-59866 GCA_049516155.1 Bryobacteraceae bacterium | reverse complement strand
GGCTACGGAATCGCCAAGAACATTCGCAGCGCCTCGAACGAGGCCCTCGACATTGAGTTCGGCTCGCTCTATCCGGCGTTGAAGCGCCTCGAAGCGAAAGGCTGGATTGCGTCCGCGTGGGAGACGTCCGACCACAATCGCCGCGCCAAGTATTACAAGCTCACTGCGGCAGGCCGGAAGCAGTTGGTCCGGGAACACTCTAAGTGGGCCGACTTCGTGAGCGCGGTCGGACGGATTATGGGCACCTTGCCGGAGGTGAAAGGATGAGAATCCGGAATCGGCTCAAATATCTGTGGCCGGCTTGGCGCTGCCGGGAAGAGCGGGAAATGCGCGAGGAATTGGCATCGCTCACCGCTATAGCGGGCAGCCAGGAACTCGGCAACCTCACGCTGGCTATGGAGGACGTACGCGCAACCTGGGGTTGGACGTGGCTCGAAAGTATTGTCGCGGACATCCGGTACTCACTCCGCGCGCTGCGCAGGCAGCCCGGATTTGTTACGGTGGCGCTGCTCTCACTGGCTCTCGCCATCGGAGCGAATAGCGCGATCTTCAGCTTCGCCGACGCGCTGCTGCTGCGGCCCCTGCCGGTAAAGGATCCTGCGGCTGTGTTCGACGTCAGCAGCACCACACCCGACAATCCTCTTGAAGGCATGTCGTTCCCCGATTACCGCGATCTACGCGACAGGAGCCGCTCATTCAGCGGCTTGGCCGCATACCGCCTCACCAGCCTGGCGGTGGCCGCCAACCCCTCTGCCCCGGCACAGATGCGTTTTGCGAACTTGGTGAGCACCAACTTCTTTACGGTCGCGGGTGTGACGCCCGCGGCGGGCCGCGCCTTTGCGCCCGAGGAAGCGGCCCAGCCGGTCGCGCTCATCAGCTACGCCTTCTGGCAGCAGAATTACGCGGGCGGTCCCTCCGCGGTCGGCGGCAGCTTGCGCCTCAATGGGATCGTTTTCACCATCGTCGGTGTGGTCCCCCCTTCGTTTACCGGGCTGGAACGTTTCGCCCTTCCCAGCATTTTCGTGCCCCTCGGAATGGCCCAGCGCCTTAGCGGCCAGATGACGGATCCGCTGGAGGACCGCGGACGCCACGATCTGGTGGTCAAGGGGAGGTTGAGCGTGGGCGTTTCACGAGAATCGGCGCAGGCTGAAATTGCCATTATCGGCGCCGCCCTGGAGCGTGAGTATGTAAAGACGAATCGCAACCGGCACATGGCGGTGCGCACGGAACTGCAGAGGCGCATCCAGCAGAGTCCGCAACTGCTGGCACTGGTCAAGATGCTGATGGGGCTGGTAGCGCTGATCTTGATTATTGCGTGCTCGAACGTCGCGAATCTGTTGCTTGCCCGGGGGCGCACACGAAGCCGCGAGATCGCCATCCGGCTATCCATCGGCGCGGGCCGGAGCCGCGTCGTGCGCCAACTGATGATCGAAAGTCTCATCGTGGCAGTGGCGGGCGGCGCCGCGGGATTGTTCGTCGCATACGGCGGTATTCTGTTGCTGAACCTGCAAAGCGTGCCCAGCGACCCGCCGTTTGTGCTGGGCGTGCAACTGGATTGGCGCGTGGTGCAGTTCAGCCTGCTTGCGGCCCTGGGGAGTTGCATCTTCTTCGGCCTGATTCCGGCCTGGCAGACAGCCCGGACGGACTTTGTGGGTGCACTGAAGACGGGCGGGGACGGCGCGTCCGGTACGCGGCGCACGCTCGGCCGCGATGCCCTGGCGGCCGGCCAGATTGCGCTGGCGATGGTGGTGCTGATCGCCGCCGGCATGTTTTTGGCGAGCTTCCGGAACATACTGGCGGAGCCGCCCGAGTTTCGCACGGACCACCTGATCAGCCTCGATACCGCGCCCGCTGCGCTGCACTACTCGCCCGAACAGACGCAGGCCTTTTACCGACGGCTGGTCGATCGCGTGCGCACGATGGCCGGCGTAGCGGGCGTGGCGTTAACCGAGTCACTGCCGCTGTCCCCATCTCAGACCGCGGTCAGTGTAGCACCCGAGGGGTACCAGTTCCCGAAGGGCCGCGAGAAAGAGATAGAGTTCGGCGCCGCTGTGGACGCCGCCTACTTTCGCACCATGCATGTCGAAATAAAACGCGGGCGCGCCTTCACGGACGACGACCGCGCCGGCTCGCGCCGCGTGGCCATCGTAAACCAGCAGTTTGCGCAGACCTATTGGCCGGACCAGGATGCGATCGGAAAGCGAATCAGGCTGGACGGCATAGACGGCCCTGCCGCCGAAGTAGTCGGCTTAGCGAAGACCGGGCACTATCTGACAGTCAACGAAAAGCCGGCCCCGTTCGTGTATCTGCCCTACGAACAGAATCCACGAGCGCGGATGACGTTAATCGTGCAATCGACAGGCGATGCGAGAGCGCTGGCAACGCCATTGCGCGAGGCGGTTCGATCCATCGACGCCAATGTGCCAGTGTTTAATCTGCGGACCGTAGCGACGCTCTACGAAAGCCGCGTGACGGATACGTGGCTGAATTACTTCCAAATGGTGGGGACTATGGGATTCATCGGTCTGGCGCTGGCCATGATCGGCCTCTATGGGCTGGTGGCCTATACGGTGAGCCGCCGCGTGAAGGAATTCGGCATACGCGTGGCCGTGGGCGCGACGCGGCGGGATGTGGTGTGGCTGGTCGAGCGCCGCGGGCTGATTCTGTCCGGAGTGGGTATCGCGATCGGCGGAATGCTCGCCGCGGCGGCCATGCCGATGCTCGCCGCGGGCCTACCGGGACTCGGCATAGGGTCGCCCGTTGTGTATGCTTTGGTTCCGCTGGTGTTGCTAATAGTAAGTGCGATCGCCAGCTATGTGCCGGCGCGGCGCGCCGCTGGGCTGGATCCTCTGCGGGCCTTGCGGAACGAATAACGTCGGGGAACGATGGCGGAGCTGACCAACCAAACGTTTTCAGGGTTGCCTCGTCTGCTGTCGTATGCGTACCCTATCTCAGCTCTCTCTCGCGCTATCCCTGTCGGGATCGCTGTTTGCACAATATCCGGCGTTGACGCTTCCGCCCAGCGGAAATAACCAGAAAGCATCGGTGACTCAGTTCGTCGGTCCGGTGAAAGTCACCATCGACTATTCCAGCCCAGCCGTACACGGCCCCGCCGGCACGGACAGGCGCGGCCAGATCTGGGGCAAGCTGGTCCCTTACGGTATGACGGAGCTGGGTTTGCTCGGTGGCAAGCTCAGCCCATGGCGCGGCGGCGCGAATGAAAACACCGTATTCACGGTCTCCGATCCGGTGGCTGTAGAAGGTCAGCCCCTGGCCGCCGGCCGGTATGGATTGTATCTCATCGCGGGACCGGATGAATGGACCGTCATCTTCTCAAAAAATTCCTCGGCCTGGGGCAGCTTCTTCTACGACGAAAGTCAGGACGCGCTGCGCGTAAAGGTTAAACCAGCGAAACATGAATACCGTGAGTGGCTGACTTACGAGTTCACCACCCGCCGTCCCGCCGAGGCTACCGCCGAACTACAGTGGGAAGACCTGGCTGTGCCATTCAATATCAAAGTGGACAACGTCAATGAGATCTATATCACCAAACTGCGGCAGGAACTCACTGGCGCCGCCGGCTTCAATCCGCAGGCCTATGACGCAGCGGCGCAGTTCTGTGTGCAAGCCGGAGTACACCTGGACGATGCGTTGGGTTGGGCGGAACTGGCGCTCAATTCACCAGTACTTGGCCAGACCGATTTCAACACACTTAGTACGAAGGCGCTCGTGCTCACGAAAATGGGCCGCGATGCGGAGGCCCAGACCATCATGCTGACCGCGGTACACCACCCCAGCGCCACTAGCCAGCAAATCCATCAGTACGGCCGCCAATTGCTGACGGCAAAGAAGAATCAGGAGGCACTGGAGATCTTCAAGCTGAATGCCGAGCGGAATGGCGACGCATGGCCCGTCAATGTAGGATTGGCGCGCGCTTACATGGCCTTGGGCGACTACAAGAAGGCAGCGGAGTACGCGCAAAAAGCGGTGGTGCAGGCTCCCGATCCCGTAAACAAGAAGAACCTGGAAGCCATGGCTAAGACGCTCGCGGAAGGTAAGCCTTACGATAATTGAGGGCGTTCGGCCACGAATCGAAATTGCAACGCTTTAGCGTGGTCGAAACCGCTCATCAATATCCACCTGGTAGCCGCTGGCCAGCCGATTGGTTTCGTTGGCCATGCCCACCACGGCCATCAGCTCGCCGAACATGGCATCGGACATGCCCGCCTTGCGCGCGGCCGCCGTGTGTGACGCGATACAGTATGGGCACTGATTGCTGGCGCTGACCGCCAGGTAGATCATTTCCTTGGTCAGCGCGTCTAGCGCGCCGGCCGCCATGATCTGCTTGATGCTTTCCCACGTGCGCCGCAAGGTAGTGGGATCGTGCGCCAGCGCCTTCCAGAAATTATTGATCCAGTCCGTCTGCCGGGTGGCCATGATATCGTCATACACGGCCCGCACTTCGGGGCTGGTGTCTGCATATTCGATCATGATGAGATTATACGCGGCCCGGATGTCGACATCAAAAACGCGTAACTCCCAACGTTCGACAGCATCTCCGGTGACGCCTGATAGAAGCGGAAATTGCGCAAGCGGCCCGCAGGACGGCATTATGATCGGGGCTTGGAATTAGCAGCGGCTTGAACTAACGAAGATTTGATTTGGTAGGTTTTTCGGGGGAACAGCCCGTGAGAGTTGATGCGCTCTGGGTCAAGGAGCGATACTAGTTGAGGAGGTTTCGATGAGCAGCGAGTATATTCAGGAACGCAACGGCGGCTATTACGTAGCGGGAACCCGTATTTCGCTTGACTCGGTCGCGTACTCGTTCGAGCGGGGCAATTCGCCTGAAGCGATTCAAGAGGAGTTTCCGCACTTGCGGCTGCCGCAGATCTACGGCGCGATAGCATTTTACTTGGACCATCGAGAAACCATTCGTGGCTATCTTGAGGCCAAAGAGCGGGACATAGACGAATCCTCCATACCGCTTTCCCAAGCAAATCCCGGACTCTGGACCAGATTGGAGCGTGCTCGCCACGCGACGAGCAAGCTCGAACCGTGAGCATCCGCTTTCTTGCGGATGTCGACTTGAATCGGGCGATCGTGACGGGTGTGCTCGGCCAGGAACCAGCGCTTGACTTCATCACCGCAATTGAGGCTGACCTCGAAGGTCGAGGCGATCCCGATGTGCTCGAGTTCGCCGCAAGTCAGGGCCGTATTCTCGTTTCGCACGATACAAGTACGATGCCTGTGCACTTCATCGCGTCTCCGTCGGGCAGGTCGTCGAAGCGATTTTGTTGGTGTTTGAAAGTCTTCCCCCTCGCCGTTTGTTTGCCATAACTGCATGCATCAAAAACGCGTGACTTCCGTAAAGTGGAAGCCGCGCACTTTCATCGCTGGCGCCACCATGTCGAAAGCTTCTTCACCGGAGGCGCGCACCGCCGGCGACAGCGCTTCAACGTTCGAGAGCATCTCCGGTAACGCCTGATTGAAGCGGAAATTGCGCACGCCGCGCGCGATGCGGCCGTCTTCTATCAGAAAGGTGCCATCGCGGGTCATGCCCGTCATGATCTTCTCGTAAGGGTCGACTTCGCGAATGTACCAGAGGCGCGTCACCAGGATGCCGCGCGCCGTGGAGGCGATCATCTCATCGAGCGGCGTTGTGCCGCCCGCGATCACGATATTCATGGGCGCTTCGCCATATTCGTTGGGCAGCGGAAATCCGTGCCCGGTGGGCTCGACGCCGGCGGCATGCGCGGCATGCCTGCAATACGGCACCTCGCGCACCACACCACGGTCCACGAGCGCGAGCTTGCGCCGCCCCACGCCCTCCCCATCGAAGGGCGCGCCCGATTGCAACGGATGATACGCATCGTCGTGGATCGTGATGTTTTCACCGAACAGCTTCGCCCCGATGCGGTCGCGCAGGAAGCTACGGCCGTCGGCTATGGCGGTGGCGCTGAAGTCGGCGAACATCTGGCCTACGAGATCCAGGACGGCGGCCGGTTCGAGGATTACGGTGTACGCACCAGGCGGCAGTTCGATCGGATCTGCGGAAGCTTGCGCTTTGGCGGCCGCGGTGCGGGCCATGGCCACCGGATCCAGATCGCGATGCGAGCAGGCGCTGCCTTTCGCCCATCCGGAGCTGTCCGCTTTCATGGCTGTCATGGAAAAGTTGGCCATCGTCTCGGGATAGTAGGCGAAGACGCCGGCTGAGTTCAGAAGGGCGGACACGGCTTCGGATGTGGAGCAGATGCCTGCCGCGGTTTGGCCGGCCGATTCGACTACGCAGATAGCCTCGGCTACAGCTTCGGCGCGCTCGGCGGGAGTCACTCGCGCGGTGGGTTCGTGGTAGCGGGCGACTGCGGGACAGGCCAGGAGGCCTGTCCTACTCAGCGGCAGCAGAGAAGGATCAGGCTCTTGCAGTCTAGTGAGCGCGACCGTCTCTTCGACTACCTGCCGGATGGAAGCATCGTCCAGCCGGTTGGTGGTGGCGCGCGCGGTGCGTCCGCCGATCTGCACGCGCACCGACAGTTGGGTGCTACGCTCGGCCACATTCTGATGGATGGCATTGTTGGCGAAGCGCGTGAGCGCGCTCGATTCTGCTTGCACGATAGCCTCGACGTCCGGCACGCCCAGCGCGCGCGACGCGTCCGCAACCCGGTCGAAGATCGCTTGGCAGCGCGCGGCGTCAATCGGCATAGGCCCCACCGATCTTGATCCGGCTGAACCGCGCCGGACTGGCGCCGTGGCCGGTGCCCATAATCTGCTCCGGCTGTCCCTTGCCGCAATTCGGCGTGCCCCACAGCATCCAGTGCTCGGGCCCGGCGATGGCCGCGCAAGCGTTCCAGAATTCCGTCGAGATGCCGCTGTAGCTGGGATTCTTCAGCATCCGGACGCGCTTGCCGCGTCGGATCTCCCAGCCGATTTCGCAGCCAAACTGGAAGTTGTAGCGCTTGTCGTCGATCGACCAGCTCCGGTTGGTCTCCATATAGATGGCATGGTCCACGCCTCCGAAGACTTCGTCGAGCGACTGCTGGCCGGGGCGCAGGCTCACATTCGTCATGCGGATCAGCGGCATGCGCGACCAGCCGTCCGCGCGCATGGTGCCGTTGGAGCGCGATTCGCCAACCGCCGCCGCTGTCTCGCGCGAGGTCATATAGCCGGTGAACAGTCCGTCGCGGATGATGTCGGTGGATTGCGCGGGCACGCCTTCATCGTCGAAGGCGAACGTGCCCAGGCCGGGACCATGCTCCGGGCGCGCGTCGCAGACGACATTCACGATTTCGGAGCCGTAGCGCAGGCGGCGCAACTGATCGAGTGTGAGAAAGCTCATGCCCGCGTAATTCGCCTCGGTGCCCAGGACGCGGTCGAGCTCGATGGGATGGCCGATCGACTCGTGGATCTGCAGTCCCAATTGCGAGCTATCGAGGATGAGATCGAATTCGCCCTCCGGACACTGATCCGCGCCGTGCAATGCCACGGCTTCTTCCGCGATGCGCGCGGCGTTACCGGCCAGATCCCACTCGTCGATCAGTTCATACCCTTTCAGTTGATGTTGGCCGCCGAAAGAATTCGGATACGAGCGCTTCTGGATCTCGCCATCCTTGTAAGCCGTCGCCGCGTAGCCGACGCCGCTGACGTAGCGGGTCTGATCGATGAGGCTGCCCAGCGTGGAGGCGAAGACCTGGCGGCGGCGCTCGAAGCTCATGGCCCCCTCGGCCAGGGTGACGCCCGGATTGCGGCGCAGTTCGCGATCAATATCGAGGAGGAGGGCCACATTGCGGTCCACCGGGATGGTGAAGGGATCGATGCGGATAGGCGAAACCCAGGTGGCCTCGTACTTCTCTTCGGGCGCCAGGACGACATCGTGCTTCTTGGCGAGCGTGCCGGAGCGCGCGATTTCCAGCGCCAGGGCCGCGGCGGCGTGGACGCCTTCGCGCGTGAGATCGTCAGTGGCGGCGAAGCCCCAGCAGCCGTCCGCCAGGACACGAATCGCCAAGCCCATGGAGACGCCGCTCGAGACGTGGCCGGTTTTTCCGTTCTTAGTCGAAACTTGGCGGTCCCGGATCTCCATTACGCGCGTATCGGCGTAGGTGACCGCCGCGGTTGTTGCGGCATCCAAGGCATCGAGCGCGAGTTGCCGCATTACTTCTTCGACTCACTGCCGCATTCCGCGTCAACCCACTTTCCGGTGCCGGTTGTATTGATCTTCATGGTGTGCGATCCATCGCCTGAAGTGATTAGGGAGGTAAACTTTATATGTTCCGGATCGATGGCTTCCACGCGCACGGTTCCGGTTGCCTTGATTCCGGCGTTAGTGCATTCAATACGATATTCCTGTTTGGTGGAAGAGGCGTTCACCACGGTACGCCGGCACGATGCGCGATCGTCGCCGAACGTCAGTGGTTTTTGCAGATCTTCCTTCGCGATGCATTGCTTCCTGGCGGTTGTCTGCGGACCCTGGCTTTCCCGCGCCCTGATTTGCGCTTCGAGTGTAGCCTGCTGCTCGGGCGATATCCTGGCCAGAAGCTCCGGCGGAATCGACGGCGAGCCGCTCCGCTGAGTGGTCAGGGTACCTTCCCAACTGCCTGGTCTTATGGCCAGCGGTGTGACGGCATCGGCGGCCCACGCGGCGCCTGCCAGAAGAACGCAGCCGTACAAGCATTTCGCGCTCATTTCCTTATACCCCGTTCTGCTCTATTATAGCGACGCCCCAAGGTTCCAGTGTCAGGGCGCCGCCTTTATCGATCGCGTGGTTTGAAAGCAATTCCCGCCCCGCGCCGTAAGGGTAGATCATCCGCTGCGGCTCCGCCGAGAAATTGAAGTAGTAGTGGATGGACTTCCCCGCCCGGCTGTCGCCGTGTTTCACCTTGACGGGCGCGGGCAGCTTCTGGTCCGGGCCGGTCAGTTGCGCTTGCTCCAGTACGCGCTCCAGTACTTTCTGCTGCAGCTTGTCGCTCAGAACTGAGCCTTCGTAAGTCACCATACCTTTGCCGAAATGATTCTCGGTAATTGCCGGATACTTCCCGAAAAATGGATGATCGTAGTAAGCCAGCGCCTCGGCTTTGTCGAGCACCAGCATATCCGCCCAGTCGCTCACGCTGTTATCCGCGCCCGCCTGGAACGGGTCGCCCTTCAGCGCCAATGGCTTGCCAAGGTTCGAAAACTCCTGATAATGAAGGCCTGCCGCCTCGCGCAGCGGGCCCGGCGCCATCGCGTGGCGCACGGTCGAGTATTCGTCGCAAAAGCCGCTCTTCAGCGTGAGCACCAGGTTCCCGCCGGCACGCGCGTACTCCGCCAGCCGTTCCAACAGCGCGTCACTGGCGATGTACAGCGGAGGTACTACGACTACCTTGTAGCCATTCAGATTCTCTGTCTCGGGGAACACAAAGTCCACACCAACGTTCAGGCGGTAGAGCGCCCGGTATAATCGCCGCATTTCCAGCTCGTAGCCGCCCGGATGGCTCCAGGGCATATCGCCGGGCGGTTGCGACACCAGAAACGGCATGTAGTCAGTCGCGCGGCGCGAATCGTTGCTGTAGAGCAGCGCCACAGGGTGGGATGCCTTCAGGTCGACAATCCGCGACCCGATGCGCTGTAGTTCGTGCGCCGTGCGCGACACCTCAAAATAAATACGGCCGGGTTCCAGGTCGTGCGAGAGTACGCCCTTCCAGTACGTTTCCTGACCGTAATGCAGCGAGTGCCAATGCCAGTATTCGACCATGTTAGCGCCCGTGGCGGCCATCAGGTATACATCCTGGCGCAGTTGACCGTCGTAGGGGGGAAACTGTGTGCGCGAATCCCAGCCGATCGTCTGCGCATTGGTCTCAGTCACTAAGTAGTTGGCGCTTTTCAGCGATCGCGCAAAATCGCCGCCGTAGCTGGAGCCTTCGCCGTCGTATAGATCCTGCGTCGGATGATAGGGATTGATGCCCACAATATCCAGGCTCTTCGAGATGGCATACTCGTTGACGTCGGACCGTGTGGCTCCGCCGAAATCCTGCATCACGAATTGATCCGGCCGAAGGTATTCGCGCACCAGTGCAGCTTGCCAGGCCAGATAGCGGGTAGCCAGTGAATCCTGGTAACGGTCCCATTCCAGCTTCCAGCCGGGATTCAGAATTCCGTTGCGCGGCGGAACCTCGGACCAATCATGCAGGCTCTGGCCCCAGTACACCAGTCCCCAGATCTTATTCAGCCGGTCAACGGTTCCAAATGCCTCTTGCAGGTAGCGCACGAAACCTGCTTGCACATTGGCGCCGGCTGTGCCGTACGAAGTCGTTTCGTTATCGATCTGGTATCCGATGACCGCACGATTGTCGCGATAGTGCTCGGCTATCTTGCGAATGACGCGCTCGGCATAGCGCAGAAAGTCCCTGTTAGTGACATCCATATTCTGACGGATGCCGTAAGTGGCTTTCTCGCCGTTCATCCGGGTTACCAAGATCTCCGGGTGCTGTTTGAACATCCAGGGTGGAATCGAGTAAGTGGGCGTACCCATGACCACGCGGATGTGCGCGGCGGCAAGGCGTGCCACGATGCGGTCCATCCAGGCGAAATCGAAGCGGCCGTCTTCGGGCTCCCAAAGACTCCAGGTGGATTCGCCCACCCGCACGACGGTGATGCCCGCCTGCTGCATCAATTGGACGTCTTTCTCCAGGCGGTCCTCCGGCATGTATTCCTCGTAGAAGGCGGCGCCGTAGAGGAACGTGTCCATCGTGCCAGGGGAGAAGCGCTCGGGAGTTTGCGCCTGAATCGCGCTTCCCGCAATAGCTAGTAGCAGCAACAAGGCTTTCATAGAACGCTCATCGTATCAGAGGCGTTCTGGGCGGGGACAAGTCCGCGGCGCGTCTCGTTGCTTATGGAGTGAACTGGAACGCTACGCCGCCGGTAGTGTCCCCGGATGGTCCGCCCCACAGTGTAGTCCCGTAGATATTGCCGGCCGAGTCTAGGACCACGCCCGAGGAAGGATATGCGCCGTCGTCGCCAGCGGTGAAGTTGTACAACACAGTTTCCTGCCAACCTCCGCTGGGGCTGTGCGTAATCTCGAAAATGGTGCCCGGATTATCGGTGCCTCCTCCGGTTGTGGTGCCGTAGAGGTTGCCCGCGGCATCGAATGTCAGCCCGTTGGGATTCTCCCCATCGTAGGCCGTCACGCCGAGAAATGTATGCAGCAAGTGTTCTGTCCAACCTCCCTGCGGATTCGGCGCGAGAGCGAAGGCAATCCCGCAGTTTGCCGTACCGCCGTAACTCGTGGTCCCGTACAAGTTGCCGTGGCGATCGAAGATCACGCCCGCGAGTGGATTGGCGCCATCTGTACCGCCCGCGAAGGAGTGCAGCACCTGCTCGGTCCAGTCGCCATCCGGCTGTGGCGCGAGCATGTACACAATACCCAGGTTATGCGCGCCGCCGGTATTGGTGGTGCCATAGAGATTGCCGGCGGCATCCAGCACCAGAGTCGGATAGGGGGCCGATCCGTCGGGCCGTCCACCAAAGCTGTAGAGCACAGTCTGGGTCCAACCGGCGGAACCTGGCGAGAGCTTGTACACCATGCCGGCTGCCGATGCGCCCCCGTCCAGCGTCGCGCCATAAAGATTCCCGCCCGAATCCATCGCCACGCCGGCGTACGGAACGGACCCGCCCGCGCCGCCCGGAAAACGATAAAGCACGCTCTCCTGCCAGCCGCCGGCGACCGCCGTGAGCATGAACACCGTGCCGCAGCCGGTCCTGCACGTGGTGGCGGTGAGGCCTCCGGCGACAGTGGTGCCGTAGAAATTGCCCGCGCCGTCCCGCAAGAGGGTGGCGTGCGGATTGGCGCCATCGTCGACCCCGCCCTTGAAATTGTAGAGGACGGTTTCGCTCCATGCGCCGCCAGTAGTCCGCGACAGCTCGTAGACGACGCCTGCGCCATATATTCCGCCGCTCTCAGCCACTCCGTAGAGATTGCCGGACGCGTCCATGATCAGACCGGCGTACAGGTCGCTCCCCTCGCGCAAACTGCCCGTGCCGAACGCTTGCAGCACCTTCAGCGCGCCGGCCGCCCACGCGCTGCCGGCGAATATCAGAACCAGAATCGGGATTTTACGCATTCTCTTCACAGTTTACGGCCTGGCGCGCTCAGGCAGGGCCGCTAAACGTGTGAACAGTTTGTTAAATGAATGGATGAGTGTACGGCCGGTGACGGCAGGCGGCGGATTGAGGCGCGCAATGCACGCCGGTCGGCGGCCAGAACCCCTGGGCTTTACAATAGTAGCGTGCGCTTCGAGATCTACCGCGCCGAGTCCGCCGGCATTCTTTCCAAAACCTCCGGCTTCATCGCCCAGGCAGGCTTCACCCACTCCCTCTCGCCAGCGCGCAACTGCACCTTCGCTTGCAGCTACTGTTACGTCCCCACCATGCGCATCTACGGCGGCCTGAAACCGGACGATTGGAATAATTGGGGCCGCTTCACCACCTACAAGAGCAACGCGTCCACCCTCCTGCGCGCATCGCTGCGGCCCAATCAGACCATCTATTGCTCGCCCTTGGTGGACCCGTATCAGCCGGCCGAAGAGACCGAATGCATGATGCCTCGCCTGCTCGACGAGTTGATCGCGCATCCACCTCGGGTCTTCGCCATACAGACGCGCGGTCCGCTGATCCTGCGCGACATCGCCCGCCTGCAGCGCCTCGCCGAGCGCACCATCTTGCGCGTGAGCTTCTCCATCACCACGGATAGCGAGCGCGTGCGCCGCCTGTATGAGCCGCATTGCGCGCCCATCCCCGAGCGCCTGGAAACCGTGCGCCGCCTGCGCGCCGCGGGCATCGCGGTATACGCCACGCTGGCGCCGCTGCTGCCTTGCGATCCCGAGGCGCTTATCGAAATGGCGCTCGACGCCACGGACCGCGACATCATCTGCGATCCGTTTCATGTGCGCGCGGTGAAGAAGAACGGCGCCACCACGCGCGACGCGGGCGTGCGCATCAGCCGCGCCCAAAATCTTTCGGAATGGCATGACCCCGCCTTCCAAACGGCGGTTGTAGAAAGGATGCGGCAAAGAGCGAAGGCAGCCGACCGGCGATTCGCCACCGGAGTCGCCGCGTTTGGCTGGCTTGCGGAAGAGCTGGCAGAAGAGCTTGCGGAGAACGATTATGACGGCAACGGCAACCACGAACGAAGTTTTGGACCGATTGGAAATTGAACCGCTAAATTCCGGCGCCTGCGATGGCGACTGGATCCCCCATCCCGCGGGCGGCGAACTGGCATCCATCAACCCGGCAGACGGTTCTGTCATCGCGCGCGTCAGCATGGCGGGCCGCGAAGACTATGAGAGAATCACCGCCCACGCCGCCACCGCCTTCCGCGAATGGCGCATGATTCCAGCGCCCAAGCGCGGCGAAATCGTGCGCGAACTGGCCGACGAACTCCGCCGCTACAAGGCGGACCTGGGCGCGCTGGTTTCCATGGAGATGGGCAAGATCCGCGCCGAAGGACAGGGCGAAGTGCAGGAGATGATCGACGTGGCCGACTTCGCCGTGGGTCTCTCGCGCCAGTTGTACGGCTTGACCATGCACAGCGAACGGCCCGGCCATCGCATGTATGAGCAATGGCATCCGCTGGGCGTGGTGGGAGTGATCAGCGCATTCAATTTTCCCGTGGCGGTGTGGGCCTGGAACGCTATGATCGCGGCCGTCTGCGGCGATTGCGTAGTATGGAAACCGTCGTCCGATACGCCGCTGACCGCCATCGCGGTGCAGAAGATTTCGAACCGCGTGTTCGAGCGCCATGGCCTGAAGAGCATCTTTAACCTGGTTATCGGGCGCGGCGATCCCGTGGGCGAAGCCATGCTGCACGATGCACGCGTCCCGCTGATCAGCTTCACAGGCTCCACGCAGGTGGGCCGCCGCGTGGCGCAGACCGTCGCCCACAGGATGGGGCGCACGATACTGGAGCTGGGCGGCAACAATGGCATCGTGGTGATGAACGACGCCAACTTCGACCTGGCCTTGCGCGCGGTGCTGTTCGGCGCGGTGGGCACCGCCGGACAACGCTGCACTACCACCCGCCGCCTGTTCCTGCAAAAAGGAATCGTCGGGCACATGACGGACGCGCTGGTCCGCGCATATAAACAGGTGGCCATCGGCAACCCGCTCGACCCGCACACCCTGATGGGCCCGCTGGTAAACGCGCGCGCGGTCGAGGACATGATGGAAGGTCTCGACACCGTGCGCCGCCAAGGCGGCGAAGTAATCTACGGCGGTGGGCGACTGGGCGGCTGCTTCGTCGAGCCGGCGCTGGTGAAGGCCAAGCCCGATATGCCGATCCTGCGCGAGGAAATTTTCGCTCCAATTCTCTACCTAGTGGAGTTCGACGATCTCGATCAGGCGATTCACTGGCACAACGACGTTCCGCAAGGTCTTTCTTCGGCCATGTTCACCACCAACCTGATTGCCGCCGAGCGCTTCCTGAGCCATGCCGGCAGCGATTGCGGCATTGCCAACATCAACATCGGCACCAGCGGCGCGGAGATCGGCGGCGCGTTCGGCGGCGAGAAGGATACCGGCGGCGGGCGCGAATCCGGCAGCGATTCCTGGAAGGCCTATATGCGCCGCCAGACCAATACCATCAATTGGTCGTCGCAACTGCCGCTGGCGCAGGGCATTGAGTTCAGCGTCGATCTTAACGGGGAGGGCGAGTCGTAAATGGATCTGACCAGACGATCGTTCGCGTTGGGCGGCGCAACTCTGGGAGCCGCGCTGCAGGCCGCCGAAGCGCAGCCGCCCCGCCCGGCGCCCACGATCTGCCTGTTCTCCAAACACCTGGCCAAGATTCACTATGCGGAGCTGGGCGGCGTCCTCCGCGACCTCGGATTTGCCGGCTGCGATCTGACGGTGCGGCCCGGCGGGCACGTGGAGCCTGCGCTCTCCGCTGCCGACCTGTATCGCGCCGTAGAAGCCATTCGCGCGGAAGGCGTCGAGATCCCCATGATCACCACCGCCTTCGTGTCCGCCGCCGATCCCACGCTGCCTAACGTGCTGGCGCTCTGCGGTCGCGACCGCATGAAGATACCCTACTGGAAGCTGGGATACTGGAACTACCGGCCGGCCGACAACATCGAAACGCGCATCGCCGAAGTCCGCCGCGACGTGGCAGGCTTGGTATCGCTCGGCCGCGCATACGGCATGGTGGCGGGATTCCACAATCATTCCGGCAACTACGTCGGCGAAGCCGTCTGGGATGCCCGCGCCGTCATCGAGGGTCAGGACCCCAACTGGATCGGCTACTATTTCGATCCCTGCCACGCCACCGCGGAGGGTGGGGAAGCCGGCTGGTCGATCGCCATGCGGATGGCCGTGCCGCGCATCAAAATGGTGGCGCTAAAAGATTTCTATTGGGAGAAGGCGAACGGCAAGTGGACCATGCGCATGTGCCCGATCGGCGAAGGCATGGTGAACTGGCCGCAGGTGTTCGCCATCCTGGCCGCCGCCCGCTTCGCCGGACCGCTGTCTCTGCATCTCGAATACGAGCCGGCAGACATGGCCGCCATCGCCCGCGATCTGGCCTTCGTCAAGAAGCAAGTAGCCCTAGCGTACCCCAGCTAAATTGGAGGGCGGGCAATTCTGCCCGCAACCGCCTTTCAGGCGGCCCCAGCCGGCTAAAATCGATTCAAAAGGTGAGGGGATGCGCCCGGTGGTACGATGCCCTAGTGATGCGCATTCTTCCGCTCGCGGCGCTCACCGTCTCCGCCTACGGCGCCACTTACTATGTCAGTGGGACAGGCAGCGACGCGAACGGCGGCCTCAGCGAAACCGCCCCGTTCCAAACGATTCAAGCGGCAGCCAACCTGACGCTGCCCGGCGATGTAGTCTACGTGATGAACGGCGTGTACACTACCTGCACGGGATGCGTTGTCCTGGATATCACCCGTTCGGGCACGGCGAACGCATGGATCGCCTACCGGGCCTATCCTGGCCACCATCCGCTGATCGACGCCGCCGGCGCTTGGAATGCCGTCGAGATTCATGGTGGGGCTGCCTACGTCGAGGTATCGGGTTTTCAGATCCAGGGCAACCTGCTCAACGTGACCCTGGCGCAGTGTACCGCCCAGGCGCTGGAGACCACGCCCGATCCAGCCTGCAACGGAAACGGCATCGACATCGACGGGACCCAGGATGGCGCCAACAAGCCCCATCACATCCTGATCGCCCGAAACGAGGTTTTCGATTTCCCAGGCGGCGGGATTGGCACGGGCGAAGTCGATTACGTGACCATTCAGGATAACTTCGTGCATGAAACCGCCTGGTATTCGCGCTACGGCAACAGCGGCATCTCGCTCTGGGAATCCTGGAACTACGATTCCGGGCCGGCGCCTCATAGCATCGTCCGGCGCAACCGGGTGTTCGACAACCGCTCACTGGTTCCTTGGATGGCTACCGGCCAGCTTACCGATGGCGACGGGATCATCATCGACACCTCGCGCAACAATCAGCCCGGCTCGGATCCTATCGGGGCGTACCAGGGTGGGTTTCTGGTGGAGAACAATCTCTCCGTGAATAACGGCGGCGGCGGCCTGCTGGCCTACCAGAGCGATAACGTCACATTCGTCAACAACACGGTGTACGGGAACGGGTTGGTGGTGAATTACGCGGATGTCTTTATCAACCAGTCGGGTACCGTGAACGTTTGGAATAACGTAGTCGAATCGGCCGCGACTGGAACCGCCGTAAACGTCTTTGGAAGTGCGGGTGTGCAGTTCGATTACAACATCTACTGGAACGGCCCGGTGAACACCACGTCCGGCGCGCACGATCTCACCGTGGATCCGCAGTTCAACGCTTTGGGCACAAGCCCGGCCACCTCCGACTTCCATGTGCTCGACAGCAGCCCCGCCGTGCACTCGGGGAACCTGGCTATGGCGCCGCCCGACGATCTGGAGTGTCTCTCGCGCCCGCAGCAGCCCGGCGCGGTGAACCGCGGCGCGTATGAATCGGAGATAAGCGGCAGCGTCGCTTTTCCGGCGTTGGGGGTAGTGAACGCGGCCAGCTACGCAGGCGGCGCGGTGTCGCCCGGCGAGTTGCTGACCATCTTCGGCACGGGCTTCGGCGCAAGCCCCATCGCTTTGGCCGGCTATGGGACCGGCGGATACCTGCCGCTCGAAGTGGGATCCACGCGGGTGTATTTCGACGGCAATGCGGCCGCCATGATCTACTCCTACAGTGGGCAGGTAAGCGCAGTGGCGCCGTACGCGATATCCGGAATCACCCAGGTGCAGGTGCAATATGCGGGCTTGCGCAGCCAGCCCGTGGCCGTTCCGGTGAGCGCCGCCGCGCCTGGCGTTTACTGCTATGCGGGCGGAGCCGGGCAGGCGGTGGCCGTCAATACGGCCGCGGATGGCATCGCCGCCTTCAACCAGGACAGTCCCGCCGCTCCTGGCGATTATCTCACCTTCTTCATCACCGGCGAAGGAGAAACAGCGGCGCCTTGGGCCGACGGCCTTCTGCCGCTTCCGCCGCTGTTCCCCACCCCCAGTGCGCCGGTCGCTGTACGGATCGGGGGCGTCGCAAGCAACTGTTCCGGAAATTGGGCGGGACTGATCTTCGCCGGGGTGACGCAGGTGAATGCCTGCGTGCCGGCGGGCGCGCCCACGGGCGATGCGATTCCGCTGGAACTGAGCGTGGGCGGAGTCTCGGCGCAGCCTGGCGTGACAGTCCGCATAGGGAGCTGAGTTGGAAACGTTGCCGAACCTGAATCGCCGCGTCCGCTGCCCTACTTGTGGAAGCGAACGGCTGCAGCTCCGTTCCGAGCCCGATCACATCGATCGCCTTCAGCAAACACCCGGCGACAGGGTACGGCGGCTCTTCGTAGCGGACATGCAGTTGTACCACTGCCGCGTTTGCCGGTTGCAGTTTTACGATGTCGCGCAACCTGCGGAGCCCGCGGTTCAGCAATCGGCAGAGGGGACTCGGGAGACGATTGCGGTTGCAGAGCCGGCCGACGACGACTTTACGGTGATCGGGCCCGCCATGACGATTCGGGGCCGGGTATCGAGCCAGGAGGACATCATCGTGCACGGGGACATCGATGGCGACGTCCGGATGCCGGCACACCGGTTGACCATCGGGACTGCCGGCCGGGTGCGTGGAGATGTGCTGGCCGCTGAAGTCATGGCTCTGGGCACCATCGAAGGAAACGTCGACGCCAGGAAGAAATTTACCATCGGCGCCGGTGGCAGCATACAGGGGAACCTTCGTACCCCGTCCCTCAGCATAGAGGAAGGCGCATTTGTCAAGGGCCGGATCGAGACCGCCTGAGTGAAGCGCGCGCCGCACGATATATTTATTTGGTGAGGTATTTTCTCCGCCGCCGGCAACCGCAAGTGTCGCGCATCCTATTGGTCGAGAGCGGCTCGCGCCATCTGATCGAGCACGTGCTGGCAGGGTTGCGCCGCACGTACGGCGAGTCGATCCCGATCGATCTGGCTACCTGTTTCGCCGGGGCGCCGGAGGGCATTGAATCGGTCTACCGGGTGACCGACCACCGCGGACGCGATGCGCGCCGCAAGCTCTACCGGGCACTGGCGGCCGAGCGCTACTCGATTGTGGGAATCGTCTGTTCCGGCGAACCCATCATGACCAAATGGAAATGGGCGCTGGCCGCGCGCCTGCCGGCCAAGGTTTTCGCGATCAACGAAAACGGCGATTATTTTTGGCTGGACCGCGGGCATTGGCGCAATATCTTGCACTTCGCGCTGTTTCGCGCCGGGCTTGACGGCGCAGGGGCCGTGCGCACCCTGGGCCGCCTGCTCGTATTTCCGTTCGCTTTGCTGTATCTGTTACTCTATGCATCAACCGTTCATATTCGCCGCGCATGGCGAAAAGGTTATCAATGAAAGCCATACGGATTAAGGAAACCGGCGGTCCGGAAAAAATGGAATTGGTGGATCTGCCAGTGCCGGCCGCCGGAGCGGGCCACGCGTTGGTCAAGATCGCCGCTTCCGGCGTCAATTTCATCGATGTATATTTTCGCACGGGTCTATACAAGGCCGATTTACCTGCAACCTTGGGATCGGAAGGCGCGGGCACAGTGGAATCCGTTGGGCCCGGCGTTACCGGTCTGGCGCCGGGAGATCGCGTGGCCTATGCCATGGCGCGCGGTTCCTACGCCGAGTACGCCGTGGTTCCAGCCGCGCAGTTGGTGAAAATCCCCGCGGGCGTGGATTCGCAGACAGCCGCGGCGGCCATGCTGCAGGGCATGACCGCGCACTATCTGACGCATTCCACCTTCCCGTTGAAAGCGGGCGACGCTTGCCTGGTGCACGCCGCCGCGGGCGGCGCCGGATTGCTGCTGGTACAGATGGCCCGCCGGATTGGCGCGCGGGTCTTCGGCACGGTCTCCACCGAAGCCAAGGCGCAGCTCGCCAAACAAGCCGGCGCGGATGAAATCATTTTCTATACGCAGCAGGATTTCGAGGCCGAGGTCAAGCGTCTCACCGGCGGACGCGGTGTCGACGTGGTCTACGATTCGGTGGGCGCCACCACGTTTGCCAAGAGCTTGAATTGCTTGCGTCCGCGCGGCATGCTGGCGCTGTTCGGGCAATCCAGCGGGCCCGTGCCTCCCTTCGATCCGAATCTTTTAAATGCCAAGGGGTCGCTATTCCTCACCCGGCCGAGCCTGGCCCATCATTGTGTGACACGCGAGGAACTCTTGTGGCGGGCGGGCGACATATTGGGTTGGGTGGCGTCGGGCGAGTTGAAGATTCGCGTGGATCGCACGTATCCGCTGGCTGCAGCCGCCCAGGCCCACCGCGACCTGGAAGGGCGCCATACCGCAGGCAAGCTGCTGCTGATCCCCGAGTAGATCGCGGCGATGAGCACCCAGACCCGCTTGACGCTTTCTTCGGTCCTGGTGATGACGGCCATTGTCGCCATCATTTCCATCCTGGATCTGGGCTATCAGATGGATGCGCAGTATGAGGTCACGCTGGAGCACGCGGACCTGCTGATGCGGGTGGCCTCGAATGCGGTCGTCGAGGCGTTGAACAACGACCGCCAACACTCCTGGCGCGAGGCCCTGGGTGCTTCCAACCTGGAGCGTAAACTGATCGACATCATGAGCGCTTCGCACGCTTTGCTGGAGATCGCTGTTTGCGACAACGACAACGCGATCCTACTGGACAGCGATCCGGGGAGGCAAGGGAAGCCGTTCCCGACCTATGCGGACTTCCGGCCGGTCGTGACCGATACCAACTGGCTGAATAAGTTGAAAATTCTCAACCAGCAGACCTACTACCAGCTTCAAGAGGCGTTGGGCGCCGATCCCAAGAAACCCGAGCTTTATGTGCGGGTAGTAATTTATCCGCCGCTGATCAAGGCGCTCGATATTAAGCCGACGCTGAAAAAAAGCGCTAGCGTGGCCTTGGCATCGGTAGCCGGCGCCCTCTGCATCACGCTGCTGTTTTCGTTCATTGCCTTCCGGCCGCTGGGCCGCCTGGGACACATGCTGGACCTGGTGGCCACGGGCGAGTACGACCCAAAAGCCCTAGCGCCGATATCCCGCACCAGCGCCGATGAGTTCGGCGTGATGGCCACCAAGGTCAATCTATTGGGCGAGCAACTCCGCGGCGCGCAATTCGATTTCTCCGACTTGCGCGGCAACTTCGAGCGGCTTCTCGACCAACTGGAAGATGCCGTGCTTATGTTCGGGCGCGACCGCCGTTTGGTGGTGGCATCCGGCGCGGTCGAAAAATTCCTGGGCAGGATGCGCGCCGACCTGATGGGTCTGGCACTGCCCGAGGTTTTCCCGCCAAACACTACGCTGGGGCTGATGCTGGCCCAGGCCGCCCAGACCGGCCGTCCCATCGGGAACCGGCGCGTGCCCATCACCCGCGGCGATGGTTCGGGCGCATTCGTGGCTTTGCTTTCCGTCGATATACTGGAGCCACTCAGCTCGGGAAACAATCCCGGCCGGGGGACCGGCTTGCTGGTCCGCCTGCGCGACCCCGAGGCGGCCCGCCAGGTCGGGCGCAAACTGCAGACGGCGGATCGTCTTTCCGCTATCAGCCGCATCACCAGCGGTGTCGCGCACGAGGTCAAGAATCCGCTCAACGCGATCCTGATGCACGTGGAGCTGGCGCGCATGAAACTGGCCCGCCAGGACACCGATGTGGCTCCACAGATGGAGATCATCTCGCGCGAGATCCTTCGGCTGGATCGCGTGGTGAAGACTTTCCTGGATTTTACGCGGCCCGTGGAACTGCATCCGGCAGAGGTGGCGCTGGATTCCTTCGTGCGCGAAATCGTGGACCTGGCGGCGCCTCAAGCGGCGGCGGCCGGCATCCGCGTTTCCGTCAATGCGGATACGGAGGCGGCCAACATCCGCGTGGATCGGGATCTGATGAAACAGGCCATTCTGAATGTGGTGGTCAATGCCATTCAAGCCATGCCACAGGGCGGCGAATTGCGCATCGAGTGCGCCGTACGAGAGGAGGAAGCCGAAATTCGCATCAGCGACACGGGAGTGGGTATTCCGCCAGAACTGCGCGACAAGATCTTTCGCCTGTACTACACCACCAAACCCGAGGGATCCGGCATCGGGCTGGCCATGACCTTTCGCATCGTGCAGTTGCACGATGGCGCCATCGACTTCACCAGCGAACCGGGCAAGGGCACTACGTTCGTTCTACGGCTGCCGGTTTCAGTGTAGGACAGGCCTCCAGGCCTGTCCAAACCGGCCTGTCCCATCACCCTACGGCCGCACCTCAGCCTCGATGGCCTCTAACTCCTTGCCGGCCTCCGCCCACTTTCCCTGCGCGGCCAAGTCGCGATAGCGCCGCAAATGCGCGCGCACGCTATCCAGACGTTGGTCCGCGGTGCTGGCGGTTGGGGTAGCGGCCGGCGCTCCGGCTTTCGGCGCGGTAGGAGCCTCCGCCTGCTGCACCAGAGCCTGCGCCCCCGGCGAAAGCTGCGCCAGGGCCTGCTCGTAAGTATCCGTATAAATCAGGCGGTTCCCCACCGCCAGCACAATTTTCTTCAACTGCGGCATGCTCGTCGCGCTGGACGTGATGTAAATCGAATCCACATACAGGAACGTGCTATCCACTGGCAGCACCAACGTCTGTGCCCGCAGCACGTGCGACCCCTGCTGGTTCCACAGTGTCAGATCCTTTGAAATCGTCTGCTCCTGGTTGATGCGCGCCGCGATTTGCGCGGGTCCGAAAATCAGTTCCTGCTTGGACAACTGCAACACGACGATTTCACCCAAATGCGCGCCATCGCACCGCGCCAGCATCAGCCCGATCAGATTGTCCTTATTGCGCGGCGTGAATGGCAGCAACAGCAGGAACTCCGCCTGAGTCTGATCCGGCAGGCTGGCGACCACATATGTCGGCGTCACCGACTCCGATTGTCCCTCCTGCGCGGCCGTGTACCGCGCCAGATCCCACATGTCTTCCTTGTTATAAAACGCCTGCGGGTCGAGCATGTGATAAGTCCGGTAGATCTCCGCTTGCACGCGGAATAGCGTTTCCGGATAGCGTGCGTGCCGGCGCAAATCGGCGGGCATCTCGGATGCGGCGTGGAAGAGCGCGGGAAACAGCCGCTGATAAGCCCGCACAATCGGATCTTCGGGCGCGAAAATATAGAGCCGCGTGGCGCCGTCGTAGGCGTCGATGGTGGCCTTCACCGCATTGCGCAAATAGTTGACGTCCCCCAAATCCGGGACCTCCACCGTGCGCGAATAAGGATGCGAGTCCGAATAGGTATAGCCATCGTCCATCCACACCAGGCGGCCCTCGTCCGTGATCACCAGATACGGGTCCCGGTCCCACGCGATGAATCCGGCGAGCCGCTCCAACCGCTCTTTGATGTTCCGCCGGATCATCATGCGGCTGTCGCCCGTGATCGGATTGCTCAGCAGGATGTTGGCATCTCCCTGGGCGATCGCCGCGGCCAGCCGCATCGGCCCCGAGGAAATCGGAAAGCCGCCGGTGCCGTCGTAGCGCGAAAATTTGTTGTCCTCACCCGACGGATAGTTGAACTCCTCCTGCTTGGTGCGCACAAAAACCGGCTCCTGCACCACTTCGCCGTAATAAATCTCCGGGCGCGTCAGCTTCAAGCTAGGCGTCTTGATCTCGGGCGGCGCATTCTCGATCAGCAGCACCGGCAACCCGTCTGCGGTGAGCTTGCTGACGGGCGCCAGCACCGCGCCATATCCGTGCGTGTAAACGAAATGCGGGTTGATCCAGCTCGCGCTGGCGCCCGGCAACTGATTGATATCCAGCTCGCGCGGCGTCAGCAGCACTTCGCGATAGGCGCCGTCGATGGTGTAGCGGTCCACATCCGTATCCGAAAAAACGTAATACGGCCGCAACGACTGAATCTGCGTGATGGTGTTATGGAATGCGCCCACATCCCATAAGCGCACGTTGTCGAGGGTCCCTTTATACAAGGCCGGATCGATGGGCGCATTGGGATGCACGGTGAACTCGGTTTCGGTCATGCGCTTTTCCAGGCCGTAAGCGGAGCGCGTAGCGTGAATATGCGTGCCGATGAAGTCCCTCTGGATGGAGATCTCATTGGGCCGGACATACAGCGCATCCACCAGCCGCGGCACGGCAAACAGCACCACCAGCGAGAGCGCCATGCTGGCCGCCAGAATCCAGCGCCGCAGCCACACCAGCCCGGCCGCCGCCACGCACGCCGTGATCGCCAGCCATTGTAGCGGCAGCGCGAAGTTCAGGTCCACGTAATCGATGCCCACCATGAACCCGTGATCGTCATAGACCATTTGGTAGCGCGCCAGGAAAAAACGCAGCGCCAGCGCCAGCAGGAAAACGACCAGCGCGCCGCGCAGGAAGCGGCTCTCCAGTCCGCCTTCCAGGCGGAACAGCGACGGATCGATTTGCCTCAGATCGCTAAGTTCCGGGAGCCTCTGCCGCAGTTGCCAGCCGCGCGCCGCGATCCAGTATACAAGCACGCTGACAATCACCAGCGCCAGCAGATAGCCGCGCAGATCGGAGTAGAACGGCAGATCGAACAGATAGAATTTGAGCGGCAGATCGAAGACCGAATCGTGCCATGCGCTGGCCTCCGGCGGAATGCCGCGCGCGCCCAGATAGCGGACCACGGTCCAGGTTTCGATGGAGCCGGCCGCGATGAGATATCCCACAAACAGCAAGCCGGCGGTGGAGATCCAGGCGTAGAGCGGATGCCCGGAGAGTCCCGTGCCGGCAAATTTCAACGCGCGCGCGTGCGCCACCCATAGGACGCCGAAAGCGATGAGAGTGGCGGCCAGCATCGGCGCAAATCCGTAGGCCAGCATGGCGAACCAGGTGTCGAGCTGGCCCAACTCTTTCCACCACTGATATTCGATGGTGAAGGAAGCCAGTGAGCGCGCGCCCAGCAAGATCACTATAGCGACTACGATCAGGGTGACTAGCGCGCCGCGGCGTCCACGCTGCGGAACTCCGCGCTCGATGCTGCGGTACTGAACCATGCCCGGAGTGTAACACCCCGCGTTGTAGGACAGTCCTCCCGGCCTGTCCCGCTCCCGCGTTCAGGTGCTAATATCGTTTCGGTGGCCGTTAAAACAACAACCGAGCAAAAGAGCGTTCCCGTGGCGGCCCTGGTGGTGGCGCTGGTAGTCATCCTCGGCGCGGGCTTCTTCTTATACCTTGACCGCGCCGCGCGTCGCCCTCTGCCCCCGCCCGCGCCTCTAACAGCCGAAGCGAAGGCCTATGTGCGCAGCCTGCAGTTGATGGACGTCGACATGCAGAAGCACGAAAGCTACATGAAGCAGGCGGTGGTCGAGATCACCGGCAAGATCGGCAATAACGGCGGCCGTAACCTGCGCGTGGTGGAAATCAACTGCGTGTTCTACGATCCTTATGGCCAATTGGTGCTGCGCCGGCGTGTTCCCATCGTAGGCCGGAAGATGGGCGGCCTGGCGCCTGGCGAAATTAAGAATTTCCGCCTGGCCTTCGACGATATTCCGGATAGCTGGAACCAGGCGCTGCCGCAACTGGTGATCGCGCAGATCGTTTTTGACTGACGTTCCGGTTGCATGCCCTCACACGCTGCCATTGGCTTTCGCGCGCATTCCGGCTGGGCCGCCGCCGTGGCGCTGGTGGAATCCGGCGCAAGCGCCCAGCAGGCCCCCGCAGCGATCATGCGGCGGCGCATCGAGATGGCGGATCGTGGCGCTGCCGGCCCATCGCAGCCTTACCACGCCGCCGTGGGATTGGACATCCGCGAGGCGGCTCTACACATCGGGAACTGCGCGGCGCGCGCCGCAGCGCTGGCAGCTTCGGGATTGCGCGGCATGGTCGAAGATCTGCAACGGCTCGGGCATCGCCCGGCCAGGTGCGGTTTGCTGCTGGCTTCGGGCAGATCTCTGCCGCCGCTGGAACGAATCCTGGCTTCTCACCCACTGCTGCACACGGCGGAGGGCGAGTTGTTTCGGGACGCGCTGCGCGATGCCTGCCGGGAATGCGGACTGCCGCTAATGACTGTCGCGGAGCGGGAACTGTTGCCACGCGCCGCCGCGGATTTGCATATTTCAGAAGCGCGGATCGAGAGCCATGTGGCGTCCATGGGAAAAGGCATCGGCCCGCCCTGGCGGCAGGATCAGAAGCTTGCCGCCATCGCCGCCTGGCTGGCACTTTGACACGCGCAATCGTGCGTGCCGCGCGTCATGTAAGCGCTTACGCAGTCGCTAACATCTGACGCTTGCCGCGATGATACTCGGCCAGTTGTGCATTCGCCGTGGCGATCGTTTGCAATTCTTCCGCCACGCGCGCCAAGTCGCGACCGGGAACCACCACATAGAATTCATCCTCTCCCAAGCCGGTATAGACCCGGTTGCCGATGCAAGCCGAGCTGGCGACCACGCCTTGCGCCAGCGCGGCCGGCAGCGCCATACATGTCGGGCGCGGCAGTAGCGGCGCGTTCGCCGACACCCCCGCCCGCAACGCCGCTTCGCCCAGGAGCATGAGACGCGCGGGACGGCCGGCGAAAATTACTACGTCCGGATCCAACGGCGCGTCGCCCAGCGGCGCATAAACCACCGCACCCGGCGGCTCGGGAAGGCGTGGGATTCCAGGCACTTCCTCCATCTTCACGTACCCCAGCGTGCCCATCAAGGACAAAGTCTGCTCCAGCTCCGCGGCACGCTCCGGCGGCAGCGCGATATTGTGCGTATAGCTCCCGATCGGGCAATTGTAGTGATCGCCGGGCACTGTGTAGAACGTGTCGCCATCCGCGGCCAACCGCCAGAAACTGCATCCCGACGGCATGGTTCCTTCAAATTTCTTCACACCCGCGGGCGGCTCCTTCAGGAACGTGACGGCGACGGGGCGCCGTTCGAGTCCCAATGTCTCGGAAAGCTCTCGTTCAACGCTACGGTAATCGGCCATTCACTCAGTATATCCGTTGCCGCGCGTTTCTTCTTGATACGGCGAGCCCCTCGGCCGTCCGAAAGTAAACCGCTGCGGGGCTTCAGGAGACCGTTAGAGGCTGCGCCGTTCACCGATGTGATAGCGTCAGCTCTCGCACCAGCCAACTCTTTAGCCACTCGGGTATGCTGGTCTGAGGGGAAGGCATGGAATACAGATTGTTAGGCGCGAGCGGCTTGGAAGTTTCGGTACTCAGCTTTGGCACGATGACGCTGGGCGGTGAAGGACGGTTTGCCGCCATCGGCAACGTGCAAGTGGCCGAGGCGCGGCGCCACGTGGAGATCTGTATCGAAGCAGGCGTGAACCTGTTCGACACGGCCGACATCTACTCTTTTGGCAAGTCCGAGGAGGTGCTCGGCCAGGCACTGGGCGCGCGCCGCAAGGATATCGTGCTGGCGACGAAAGTCTTCGTTCGGCTGGAACCCGGCGCCAACAAGGCCGGTCTCTCGCGGCGGCATATCCTGGAAGCTTGCGACGCGAGTCTGCGCCGCTTGGGAACCGATTATATCGATCTCTACCAGTCCCACAACTTCGACTCCCTCACGCCCCTCGACGAGACCCTGCGCGCCTTCGACGATCTGATCCGCGCAGGTAAAGTCCGTTACGCCGGATGCTCGAACTATTCGGGCTGGCAACTCATGAAAGCCCTGTCTGTTTCGGACCGGCTCGGGATTCGGCGCTATGTCTCGCAGCAGATCAACTACTCGCTGCTCGCGCGCGACGCCGAACATGAACTGGTGGCCGCCGGCGTTGACCAGCGCATCGGCATTATGGCCTGGAGCCCTCTACAAGGCGGCCTTTTGTCCGGCAAATTCCGCCGCGGCCAAGGCAAGCCCGAAGAGTCGCGGCTGAACACGCTGGACGCGTCGGGCACAATCGATCAGGAGCGGCTTTACAGGATTGTGGACGCCATGGCCGGGATCGCGGCCCAGCGCGGAGTCTCCATCTCCCAAGCGGCGTTGAACTGGGTCATGCGCAAACCTGGCGTGGACACGGTCGTCGTCGGCGCGCGCAACGAGGCGCAACTGCGGGATAATCTCGCCGCCGCGAACTGGACTCTCAGCAATGCCGAGGTGGAGAGTCTCGACGAAGTGAGCGCGTTACCGCTGCCTTATCCGTACTGGCATCAGCAGAAATTCGCCGGGGATCGCAACCCGCCGGCGAAGCACGTCCGGTGACACTCGCCCAGGCAGGCGGGACGCGCCAGCAGGTCTGCCCTACGCGTCGCCGATACGGTGCAGCTTCATCAGGTTGGTGGTGCCGGGGCGGCCCACCGGCTGACCCGCCAGGAATACCACCGAGTCGCCAGTCTTCAGGTAGCCGCGCTCGGTCAGGATACGATCCATTTGCGCCAGCATCTCGTCGGTCGACGCCACCTCCGGCGCCTGCACCGGCTGCACCGCATAATTCACCATCAACTGGCGGCCCACGCTTTCGCGCGGCGTAACGGCGTAGATGCACACCGGCGGCCGGTAGCGCGAAACCAGCCGCGCGCTCGATCCGGTGGCGGTGAACACTACGATGGCCGCTACGTGCGCGGCGCGCGCGGCGTGATAGGCGGCATCGGCCAGAATCTCCGCATAGGTGAAATGCGGGCTGGCGGGCGGCTGCCGGAAGCCCTCGGAGCGCAGCGAATTCTCCGTCTCGGTGGCAATGCGGGCCATGAACTTGACGGCTTCGACGGGGTACTTTCCCACCGAGGTCTCGGCCGAGAGCATGACGGCATCGGTGCCGTCGTAAATGGCATTGGCCACGTCGCTGACTTCGGCGCGCGTGGGTGTGGGGTTCTCGATCATGGATTCGAGCATCTGGGTGGCGGTGATGACGAACTTGCCATGATGCCGCGCGCGCAGGATGGTCGACTTCTGAATGCGGGGCACGGTTTCGAGCGCCAGTTCGACGCCCAGATCGCCACGCGCAACCATGACGCCGTCGGCCTCCTGGAGGATGGCGTCGATGTTCTCCCAAGCCTGCGGTTTTTCGATCTTGGCGACGATGGGCAGCGATCCGGCCTGCAAGCCACGCAACTCATCGCGCAAGCCGCGCACATCGGAGGCGGTGCGCACGAAGGACAGCGCCAGCATGTCGACCCCCTGCGCCACCCCGAACCTCAGGTCGTCCAGGTCCTTCTCCGTAAGGGAAGGCAGGCTTACGGCGACGCCGGGAAGATTGATGCCCTTGTGATCGCTAATCGGCCCACCGCAGATCACTTCCGTGCGCACGGTTGGGCCGTTGACATCGAGCACGCGGAGTTCGATGGCGCCGTCGGCCAGCAGCACGCGGTCGCCGCGTCTTACGTCCGCGGCGAAGTTGGCGTAAGTGCTGGAGGCGCGCCGGCAATCGCCCAATAGCGGCTCCGCGGTGATGGTGAAGATAGCGCCGGTTTCGAGTGTGCAGCCGCCGTCCACGAAGCTGCCGAGGCGTATCTTGGGCCCTTGCAGGTCGAGCAGAATGCAAGCGGGGTGGCCTAATTCCGCCGCCGTCCCCCGGACTACGGCAATGCGCGCGGCATGCTCGGCCTGCGTGCTATGCGAGGCGTTGAAGCGGAAAACGTCCACGCCGGCCAACAGCAGTTGCGCGATGACGGCCTTGGAATCGCTGGCGGGTCCTAGGGTGGCGACGATTTTTGTATTGGGCATACTTCATTGTGCCCGAATACCGTAGCGGTTCTCGGACAATTATGGAGCGGCCAAGGGGGGCGGCTTACCGGAAATCTGCTGGAGAAGGTCGTCGTTGCGCTTCTCGTGCAGGCGCGTCACGGTGGTCCGTTCGGCGTCAGCCTCGGCCACGCGGCCGAGACTCCGATAGACCTGGGCCAGACGGTAGTGCGCGTCGGCCCTGGAAGGGTCGAGCCGTACCGCCTCGCGGAACTCCCGAGCGGCGTCTTCATACTGCTTTCGGCGGGCGAGTAAGATGCCCAAATCCAGATGCACGATGCGAATCTTCGGATCCAGGCGGAGGGCTTTCTCCAGCAGAGGCCGCGCTGCTTCCGGATCGTCGCGATGCAATAGCACGTCGCCCAGGTACGCGTTGGCTTGCGCATGCGAAGTATCGTTCGCCAGTTCCAGGCGCAGCTCGCGCTCGGCTTCGTCATAACGCCGCTCCTTCCAGAGGAGATAACCCAGGCCAAAATGCACCGCGGGCTCGGCAGGAGCGGCCGCGGCGGCGGCCTGGAATTCGACGATGGCCTCGGGCTCCCGTCCCAAGCCGTCTAAAGCCTCTCCCATCAGCATGTGGGTGGCTGCCGAGCCGGGTTGTTCTTTGAGCAGCCACTCGAATTCCGTCAGAGCTTTCTCGTGCTGGCCTGACCACAAACAACTTTGAGCGATGATGTGGTGCAGTTGCGTATTGTGGGGATCGGCGGCCAGGGCGCGATCCAACTCGGGAACGGCTTTGGCGTACATACCCGCGCCGTAGTAACTCATTCCCAGCAGCGTGCGCGCCTGAAGATTGCCGGGATCTAGCGACAAGACCGCGGCGAGCGGCGCCAGTGCCGCCTGAAAGTCTCCTTGTTTGAACTCGGCGAGGCCTAAGTTTAACTGGATTTCGCGGATGTCGGGTGCAAGAGAGAGGGCTTTATGATAGCAGTCGACGGCCTCTTTGTAATGCTGCTGCCGCGAAAAGGCAAGTCCAGCGTTAGCCAAGGCCGGAATGTCGGATCGGTTGCGGGCGGGCAGTGCCTGGCAGCCTGGGGTGGCATGCGCGCTTGGCATACAAATGGTCAGGAGAAGGCAAAGCGCGGAACCGGCTCTAGGCATGGGCTGGGCCGGTGGAATCCCGCAACACCAGTTCGGGGTCGATGACGATTTCGCGCCCAGACATTTTGCCGTTCGCCGACTCCGGTACGAGCATGCCAAATGCCAGGTGACCAATCCGGTCGCGCGGAATATGGACGGTAGTGAGCGAGGGATAACTGAACTCGGATAGCTTGATGTTGTCGAACCCCGTCACGGAGATGTCGTAGGGGACGCGCAAGCCCTGTTCGCGCACCTCCCGCAGGACGCCCACGGCCATGATGTCGTTGACGCAGATAACGGCGGTGGGTCGGAATCCGGATGACAGGATCTCGCGGGCGGCTTGTTGCCCGCCCTCCAGCGCGTCCTGAGTCGCGATCGTGCGCCATTCCGTCCCGGGGGCATACCTGGAGACGGTTTCCACGAAAGCCTTCTCGCGTTCGCCGATGGGTCCCAATGCGACGTGGTGACCCACGAAAACCAGCCGGCGGTGATTCAAGTTGTGCAGATACTCGACCACCCTTTCGATGCCCCGCCGATAGTTGACGCGGATATTGGACATGGTGCGACCGGCGGTTCCCACGTCGTAAAACACCACGCGGAGTTTGCTCGCGGCCAACTCGGATATCACATCCGGAGCCATTTCCGATACGATCACCGCCAGGCCGGCCACGCGGCGCCCGATCATCAATCGGACGCACCGGACCAAGTGCTCGGAATCATAGTCTGTGTTGGCGGCCACGACCTCAAATCCATGGGCATGCGCGTCCGCTTCGAGCGCGCGAAAGATATCGAAGAAGAAAGGATTTTCCAGATTCGAAGCGATCATGCCAATCGTGCGGCTGGCGCCTTTGGCGAGCGACCGCGCGTGCAGGTTGGGATGATAGTTGAGCTCCGAAACGGCACGCATCACGCGCAGGCGGGTGCTGTTCCGGACCACGCTGGCTTGGTTCAGTACACGCGAGACTGTCGCGGTGGAAACTCCCGCGCGTTTGGCGACTTGCTCAAGGTTCATCTGGCTGGCCGTAAGGCTCTGAAAGCACTCATCCCGGAGGGCGTGCCGGAAAGGGTTGAGGTTACTACCGGCGATGCACTACCACTCAATCCTACCAGCTTCGCTCGCTAACGGTCGCGGTCCAGCAAGGTACTGCATGTACTACGTATGCCGGGCCGCGACCGTCAGTAGGCGGGGACGCTGGGCCGTTAGAAGCTCAGCTTTAGCGAAAGTTCAATGGTCCGCGGGTCGTACGTGTCGACCACTTGGCCGAAAGCTGAGTTGCCGAACGACGTGTTGACGTCGTGGAACTCGGTGTGGTTGAGGGCATTGTAGAAGTCCGCCCCAAAGCGAAGCTTCGACGCTTCATTCCACAGCCGGAAGTCTTTGTACATATTCAGGTTGAAGTTGATGCGGCCGGGACCGCGGATGGCGCCTTCCTGGGCGTCGCCGAATGCCAATTGCGCGGGAGCGGCGAAGTCGGCCGGATTGAACCACTGCAACCGGGTCTGCGGGTAAGTGAGCGCGCTCATAATGTCGGGCCGGTCGGTAGTGTTGCCGCCCAGGCCCAGGTTGTCATAGCTGAGCGTCGGATTCAATGGCAAACCGCTTTCGATCAGCGTGATGCCGGAGAATTCCCAGCCGCCTAGAATGGCGCCCGCGACGCCTTTGTTGTTCCTGAGAAAAGGCAAATCGTAGATGTAATTCAGTACCAGGATCTGCCGGCGATCCAAACCCGTCGGTCCGTAGTCGTAGGATCGGTCATAGGGGTCGGAGAGGGTGTTGAAGTCCCCGCCACCGCCCGGCGCAATTCCCAGGTTGTGGGCCCAGGTGTACGCCGCCTGGAACGTCAGACCGTGCTGGTTTTGCAAACGGAAGTTGACCTGCAGGGACTCATAGTGGGTGTTGCCGGCGTTCTCCCCGAGCACGATATTTCCGTAGCCCAGGTAAGGACGGTCCAGGTTGGCGTTGTAATTGCCGACTAGCCCGGCAATGCCCAGGCGATTGGGATCCGCGAGCGGCACATCGTTAATTTCGCGCTCGTCGCGTTGATGGTAATCGGCGTTGCCTACGTACTGTACGCCGAGCACCGCGCCTTCCGAGACTTGGTGCTGGATACCGAAGTTCCACTGTGCCGAGACGGGGAGCTTGTAATCGGTGTAGGCCAGCGCCGTAATGTCGGCCGGGTAGATGGGCACGGTGGCCGCTTGCCCGTTCAAGGAACTGACACTCGGCGTGGAAAAGAAGACGTTGTTCAGGCCCGGGTTGAAGCCGAACGGCGGGTTGGGTCCCATGTTGTAAACGTCGTTGCCCTGGATGCGTTCGTAGAACATACCATAGCCGCCGCGAATGACGGTCTTGCCTTTGCCCGTTACGTCGTAGGCGAAGCCCACCCGCGGCCCCACGGTGCCATATTCGTTCTGCACCATGCCGCGCGGAGTACCATCCTGGCCCGCCACAACCATTCCGTTGATGTAAAACGGAATGTTCCCCAGCGGCACGCCGGGGACTGTGGTGAAACCCGGGCCGGAAGTGTTGAGGCTGCCATCCGAGTTGAATTGCGCGGCATTGGCTGGGTTGTAGAGGTTGGGGTAAAAATTCGACAAGCGATTCTGCACGTCGTAGGCGTGCGGAACGATTTCCCAGCGCGCGCCCAAAATCAAGGTCAAGCGGTTGGTGAGGCGCCAGTTGTCGTTGGCATAGAAGGAACCCGTCGAGGTGCGCGTATGCGTGCGGTCTTCCAGGTCGAGTTCGCTGTAGTTGGCGGCGTAACCCAGCAGTAAATCGGCCACCGCGTTTCCAGTGTAGATGCCGCTGAAATTGTAGTCGCCCTGGGTATCGCCGAAGATGTCCTGATTCTTCGAGTAGCGCATGAACTGGCCCCCGATCTTCAGGTTGTGCCGGCCCTTGGTCCAGGAGACATCGTCGCGCACCTGCTTGTCGAACGCTGCGTTTCTCCACGGCCACGAGGCCGGATCGTAATTGACGCCGTAACTGCCGCCGATGCTGACAGTGGGCAGGCGGTTATCGTCGTTGTTATTGAACAACTGCGTAGCGTTCCAACCGGAGGGTTTTTGGTAGATGCCCGTGGGCGTGAGATCGATCCAGTTGCCGTTGAAATTGAAAGCGACCTCATTGAGCAGAGTCGGGCTGATGGCGTAGGTCAGGTGGGCCACGCCGCCCCAGGAGGGATTCTTGAAATTGGTCCCGATGGTCGGATAGGTATCGCTGCTCCACAAGGAAGTGGCAAACCCTTGGTCCGTATTGTCGTGAATGTAATGGCCAAAAATGGACAACTTGTCGGTGAAGTAATGATCGAAGCGCAGAACGACTTCGGGGACGGTAGTGGGCGCGCCCGGCGCACCGGAGTAGAAGTTGCCCGGCGCATTCGGCAGAGGCATGGCGCCGGAAGCCAGGAACAGCGCGGCGTTCGGGTCGATCAGCGAAGCCGGAATCTTATTGCCGGGGAAATCCTGGCCAGGAGTGAGACCCGCGGCCGCAAACTTGGCGTTCATGGCTGGATCGTTCGTATTAGGGACCGTGATGGGCGTGCTGAGCGCGCTGAAATCGCCATTGCGCTCCGCCTGCGGGATGGCAGGAGCATAGACTTCCGTACCCACCACGAATTTGCGCCATTCCTGGTTCCAGAAGAAAAACGTCTTCTTGCGGGCCGTGTTGTACAACTTTGGAATCCACACCGGCCCGCCCACGTTCCACCCGTAGACGTTGTACCGCAACTCGGGCTTGGCCGATCCGGACAGATTGGCGAAATAGGCATTGGCGTCCATGTCGTTGTTGCGGAAATGCTCGTACACCTCGCCATGGTAGTCGTGGGTGCCGGACTTGATCGCCATGTTGATGGTGCCGCCCGAGCCGATCCCGAAATCGCCCGGCGCGTTGCTGGTCAGGGTCTTGAATTCCGCGATGGCGTCCACCGAGGGCATCATGGTGACGCAGCCTCCGCAGCCGCGGTCGTAATTCTCGCCGCCGTCGATCATCCAGACGTTGTGCTCCTCGCGCTGGCCGTTGAAGCTGATGTTGGTGCTGCCGGCCACCGATACCGGCAGGTTGAGATCGGGCAGGTCGGAGGACGCACCCGGCGTAAGAATCGCTAGGGCCGCCATGTGCCGGCCGTTAATCGCCAAATCCGAGATCTGGGAACCCGAAATCAAGTCGCTAACCTCGGCCGTATCGGACTCCACTTTGACGACGTCGGAGGCCACCGTTACACTTTCGGAAACCTGGCCGACTTGCAGTACTGCGTCTACGCGCAACGTGTCGTTGGAGTCGAGCGTTATGCCGGTGCGTTCGTAGGATTTGAAACCGGCCGCCTCCGCCTTCACGGAGTAAGGCCCGATTTGCAGTTCCGGCGCGGTATAGCTCCCGGTAGCGCTGGTTTGGAGAACGCGTTTGGCGTTGGTATTTGTGTTGGTGATGGTGATAGTCGCGCCAGGCACTACGGAGCCGGTCGGATCGGTGACGGTTCCTAAGACGGTTGCGGTTTGGGCGAACGCGGCAGCGCTAGCCATAACAGACAAGCACAAAAGCGGACTGAGCTTTCCCATGTACCCTCCCTTGACGTGGCCCCTGAAGGGGCGATCAAAAGTAGTCTATATCATTTTGTAACCGCTTACAAGAGAAAATTTAGTTAAAATACATGATTCCTGTGGAAATTTCGGCCGTCATCCTGCAAGGCCTTGCTGCTGCCTCTGAAGTGCCGGAGGGGTCTCAAAACACGCATGCCACATGCCGGATTAGCCCCCGGCTTGAAAATCGGGTACCATTCCCTTTTGCCCCTAACATGCCCATCTATCAAGTGATCGTGCTGGCGATCGTGCAAGGCCTGACGGAGTTCCTGCCCATCAGCAGCACGGCGCACCTCTATCTGACGTCGTGGCTGCTAGGCTGGCAGACCGAAAGCCTGACCTTCGACATCGCGCTGCATATCGGCACGCTATTGGCGGTGGTGGTTTACTTTGCGCGCGATTGGGTGCAAATCATCGCTCACGGATTCGGCATGCGCTGGGGTCGCGATGAGGAACTGGAACGCAACAGCGGACTGCTGTGGCTGCTGGCGATCGGATCGGTTCCGGTGGGAGTGGCCGGGCTGCTGTTCAACAAGCAGGCGGAAGGCGCGTGGCGCAACCCGATGGTGATCGGCACGATGATGGTGGGAATTGGAATCGTGATGGGAATCGCCGAGTGGATGGGGCGCAAGACGCGCGACATTTCCGGGGTAAACTTTGTGGATGCCGGAACCATCGGGGTGGCGCAGGCGCTGGCGGTGGTGCCCGGAGTTTCGCGCAGCGGCATCACCATCACGGCCGGTTTGTTTCGCAATATAAATCGGGAAGCTGCGGCGCGCTACTCATTTTTGCTGTCGACCCCCGCGATTGGGGCGGCGGCGGCCAAGGCAGTCTACGACATGGTCAAGCACAAAGCCTTTGATCCCAACATGGAAGCCGCATTGGCGGTGGGTATCGCGGTGAGCGCCGTTACGGGGATGATCGTGATCGCCCTGTTCCTGCGCTTCCTGCGCCACCGCAGTTTGTGGTTTTTTGTGTTTTATCGGATTATTTTTGGCATAATGGTGCTTGCTCTGGCTTTCTTCCGCCGGCCAGCGGGATGAAGCTGTTATCTCCGACTTCGCAGAAGCGAATCAACGAACTGATAGGGCTGCTGCTCCTATCGCTGGGCTTGGTGGTGCTGCTCAGCTTGGCGTCGTACCACGTCCAGGATCCTTCGCTGAATACGGCGGCGGCAGCGCGGCCACGCAACCTTATCGGCTACCCGGGCGCCTGGTTTGCCGATCTGTTGCTGCAAGGGCTCGGCATCGGCGCGTTTGTGTTCCCGATCCTGTTGTTCGGCCTGGCTTGGAAATGGATCCGGTCGGACGAAGTGGAAGCGGGCGCCATCAAGCTGTGCGGGACGGTGCTCCTGCTGCTAAGCTTGACGGCCGCGGTATCGTTCGCGCCCAAGCTGACGCTATTCAGCGGCACGATTCCGATCGGCGGCCTGCTGGGCATGGTGCTGGCCCATTACCTGATGCATGCGCTGAACCCCACCGGCGCGATTCTGCTGACCCTTACGGCGCTGATCGTTTCCGTCTATCTGGTGTCGACCTTCAGCATGTCGAATACGGCGTCGAAACTGGCGGTGTGGTTCGCAGGGCCGCTGCGTATTTTCTCGATGTTGGCGGATGCCTGGCGCTTGTGGCGCGAGGAGCGGCGGCAGCGCAAACAGGAGAAAGCGCGGCTGCGGGATCGGCAGCGCGCCGAAAAACGGCAGCGGACGAAACCGGCGCCACAGGTCGAGACGGCGCACATCGCATCCAACGGTCCACCCCTCGAGGCGGCGGAAGAGGCTGCTCCGGAAGCGGCCGCCGAGATTCCGATTTGCGCGCTGGAAGAGCCGCCTGCGGTCCAGACGGATTCCCCTCCATGGGAAATCCCCGTCCCGGTGGCCGCGACGCGCGTGGCCGGTCCCCTGGCATACCGGCTGCCCACGACCGACCTGCTGCACGAAGGGCAGGGCCGCAGCCCGTACGACGAGCAGGAGCTGAAAGATATCGCGGTACGCATCAAAGCGAAGTTCGAAGAATTCAACGTGCTCGGCAATGTGGTGCAGATCAATCCGGGCCCGGTGGTGACAACCTTCGAATTCAAGCCTGAAGCCGGCATCAAATATAGCCGCATCACCACGTTGACCGAAGATCTATGTTTGGGCTTGCAGGCCGAATCCATCCTGATCGAGCGCATTCCGGGCAAGCCCACGGTAGGAATTGAAGTGCCCAATAGCAAGCGCGAAGTAATCGCGCTGCGGCAGATGCTGGAGTCCGACGAATTCACGCAGGCGCAATCGCGGCTGACGATTTCGATGGGCAAAGACATCAACGGGCGTATTAAGGTGGCGGCGCTGGAATCCATGCCGCACCTGCTGATAGCCGGCTCGACCGGCTCGGGCAAGAGCGTGATGATTAATTCGATGGTGATGTCGATCCTGTACAAATCCACGCCGGATGAAGTGCGCATGATCATGGTGGACCCCAAGCGCGTGGAACTGGGCATGTACGAAGGGATTCCACACCTGTTGACACCGGTGATCACGGACCCCAAGAAAGCGACGAACGCGCTACGCAATGCGGTGCTGGAGATGGACCGGCGGCTGCGCCTGCTGGCCGAATTCGGCGTGCGCAACATCGATCAGTTCAACAAGAAGATCCGGCAGAAGCGGGCCGAGCCGCGCAGCCTTTTCGAGGAGGACGAAGCGACGGCGGAAGACTTGCGGCCGCTGCCCTATATCCTGATCCTGATCGACGAGTTGGCGGACCTGATGATGCTGGAGGGCCGCAACGTGGAAGAATCCGTGACGCGCCTGGCGCAGATGGCACGCGCGGTAGGCATGCACCTGGTGCTGGCCACGCAGCGGCCTAGCGTGGATGTGATTACGGGTCTGATCAAGGCCAACTTTCCGTCGCGCATCAGTTTCCGCGTAGCGACGCGGGTGGATTCGCGGACCGTTCTGGACGTGATGGGCGCGGAGCATTTGTTGGGCAAGGGCGATATGCTGTTCCTGCCGCCGGGATCGTCGCGGCTGATCCGGGTGCACGGCGCCTTCGTGACCGAAGGCGAGATCAACCGCGTGGTGGATTTCTGGAAGGAGCAGGCTACGCCGGAGTACGATCAGTCGTTCCTGGTGGCGCCGCCGACCGACGATGCGGAGCCGGAGGGCGAAGAGGCGGCGCCGGGCGGTCAGGATCCGATGTACGAGGAAGCGGTGCGCATTGTGCTGGAGATGGGCAAAGCTTCGACATCCACGTTGCAGCGCAGGCTGAGGTTGGGGTATGGGCGGGCGGCGCGGATCTTAGATATGATGCAGCGGGATGGGATTATCGGGCCGCCGGATGGGAGCAAGCCGCGGGAGGTTTTGAAGCGGCCGGATTGGTTAAGAGAGGTGGAGGATTCGGTGCGTTAAGGGACGGCGGCTCTTGTCAACCGGCATCGCCGCATAAAACAATTCTACCGTCAAATGTTTTATCCGCCAAGGTCCGGCTGACTATTTCTGCACACTGCTAGGCCGTTATCTCGAACCAGCGGGCGCATTTCGGGCCTCCCTCTACGACGGTAGCCATGTTTCGGCACTGGGCAATCTGGGTCTGACGCTCATCCATCTCGAAAGGCATAGCGAGGCGTTGCAGACCTTCGAGGAGATCATTGCCGTACGCGACGACCCTGTGTGGCTTTGGCCGGCCTACTACAACATCGAGAATGCCATTGCAGGGATGTATCACGGTAGGGCGAGCGAAATCAAGGCAGCGGCAGAAGAGCGTCTCGTGGACCGCAGCCGTCCTCGGGATTCTGGGAATCTGGTAGCCCGAGTAGCCGACGCCATCATCAAGACTGAGATCGAAATGGAAGACCAAAAGCCGTAGGACGCGGTCCTAATCACCGTATAGCCGATCATGTGTCAGTACAATCACCAGTGGCCCAGAAACTCCTCGCGGTCGCACATTGCCTCTCCGGTCACCGAGCCGATCAGGCGCAACAATCGCCGAATCTGTTCCCCGGTCGAATAGCGCTTCTGCTGGGCCAGGATGATACCGGCGTGGCTACGGCCGGTCGCGGTCCATGCGGTGTGTATCTCGTGGTAGTCCCCGACGTTGAACGAGTACCAAGCGCGGCTCCGAAGCGTGGCCCGGGAGAGGTGTTCCTCGTCTTTCCTGCGGATCATACCGACGTCGGCCGCGGTAACCACATCAACCCCACGGGACCGAAGACCGCGCACGAGGTCTCCGTCCATGGCGTCCTCGTCGAGGTACAGACGAAGGCTGCTCACCGCAGTTTCGCGGGTGTGGGAAAGATCTCTTCGATAACAGCATCCTCGGCCGCGATGTCGCCGTCAATCTCGTCCCTGTTGGCGTGATAGTAAGTCAAGGCCGCGTGAATCTGCGCCAGCGAAAGGTGCTCGATTTTGGCGGCGATCTCCTCTGGAGTCAAACCCAGGTTGTACCAGCCGGCAATGCGCCGCACGGAGACGCCGGTCCCGGCGATGCAAGGGCGGCCCTTGCGGATCTCTGCCGATCTTTCGATCAGTGTTCCGATATCGACGACAGTGGGCATTTTAACCGACTCCGTTATAGTATAGATCGTTTTGCGCGTCTTCCTTGCCGCCCGGTTTGCTTCCATCCGGTTAACAATGCGGCCGCTGCCCTACATTCTGATCCTGATCAACGAGTTGGCGGACTTGATGTTTGCTGGAGGGCCGCAACGTGGAAGAGTCCGTGACGCGCCTGGCGCAGTTGGCGCGCGCGGCGGGCATGCACTTAGTGCTGGCCACGCCGCGGCCCAGCGTGGACGTGATTACGGGGCTGATCAAGGCCAACTTTCCGTCGCGCATCAGTTTCCGCGTGGCCTCGCGCGTGGATTAGCGGATCGTGCTGGACGTGATGGGCGCCGAGCACCTGCTGGGAAAGGGCGACACGCTATTCCTGCCGCCGGGTTCGTCGCGGCTGATCCGCGCATGGCCCGTTCATGACCGAAGGTGAAATCAATCGCGGGGTGGATTTCTGGAAAGAGCAGGCCGCGCCGGGCGGTCAGAATCCGGTGTACTCATGTTTATCTCCTTCCACAAGCGCGTCTAATTGGACCGCTAAATCGCTGTTCCATCACCGGCCCGACGAAACCCTCAAGCCCGACACTAAGGTCGAAACGGCCTACCACAACGCCGATCAAGCCATTGAACAGGTATTCGATCTGCTCGCTGAACAAGTTGCAAGGCATTTATCCTGCCAGTACTTCAGCCACGGGATCCATTTTTGACCTAGACTGAAACGCTATCGCAAGTTTGGTCACTAAGTATCAAGTTCACCTTCCAAGATTAGGAGCGGGAACTTACAAAGCCGGCTTTGAACCGGAGAAAAGGATCGAAACTATGAGCAACAAAATACCCGAAACGAGAATAGCCCCGAACAACCAAACAGTCCTCAGCCAGTTGGGCCTTCTGCAGGACCTTGCCGGAACATGGAAAGGGACGGGGTTCAACCTGGTCGCGAGGCCGGACTTCCACGATGGCACGGACCTGTACCTGCAACTCAATCAGACCACCGAGACCTTGAAATTCGACCCGATCGGCTCGGGCATCCCGAATCGTGGTTTCGGGCAGGACGACATCGAATTGTTCGGTTTAACGTATCTGCAACAGATTTCCGATGCCGCCTCGGACGGGGCGCTGCACATCGAGCCGGGCATCTGGATCACGCAACCCGCCACCACGTTTCCGTCCGAGACACCGCCCGCGACGGGGCAACTGGTGGCGCGCATGGGATCGATCCCGCACGGCAACGCGCTGTTGGCGGAAGGTATTGCGCTGCCTTTCACGGGTCCTCCTATTTTGACAATTCCTGGCAGTCAATACAGTTTTTCGCTCTTCCCGTCGTTCAACAGCACGCCTTTTGGCGTGCCGCCGACGGCGCCGGGGATCGTGTTCAATGCCGCCGGATCGTCGGAAGCGCTCACCGCCCCGACCGTAGTGCCTCCGGCTCCTGCGTTTCCTCAATACGACTTCAGCGTTCCGATCGGCCCCATCGCGGCAAACTCCACGAATCCACCCAATCCGCCGTTTGCGCTCAATACGCGCTCGCCGTACAACACCTCGCCGCTGGACCCGGCGCTGCCGCTGAGCATCAACGGTGTGGCGATGCAGGATGTCATCAACGATCCGATTTTGCTCATCCAACAAGACGTCCAGATCCTGGTAGACGATGGCTTTACGTTTGAGGGAACGGCGCTCAACATCGCCACCACGACGCCGATCAATTTCCTGCAAACCGCCAATTCCGGCGCCGGAGGTGCGTTGGCGCCGCCGGTCGCGGTGCCGCAGTTTGGCGGGGGCACCGGGTTTATCCAGTTTCTCGGTGGTCAGACCGTCACCGTAGGGAGCCAGGGTGCGGTGCCGGAGGAGAACGCTCAGACTGCAGTGGTCTATGCGACGTTCTGGATCGAAAAGGTGACGAACACGCAGACCGGCTTCTCTTTCATGCAGCTTCAATACGCGCAGATGGTGGTGCTGGACTTCCCCATATTCCATCTGCTCAATCCGGCGGTTACGGTCCCCCCCACCGCCCCTAAGTATGTGAACTTGGGATGGCCGCATATCTCGGTGGCGACGTTGCGGAAGACCTTCAACTAGGGCTGTTGACGACATAGCGGCCCCGTCCGCACAGGCAACTTCCCAATGGGCGAGCATCCGGTTTCCGAAGCCGGATGCTCGTCGCACCTTGATAACATCGATCCCTTCAATGAGTTACCGCCGCAGCCAACAGAATCCCGTCCTTCCGGAAGCCCGTTCACACACTCCGGCAACTTTCTCCGTGCGCGCAACCGTCTCCGAACAAAACACTTCCGCCGGCCGACAGAATCGTCGCCAGCGTCTTCCGACCGCCGCCGCGCTACCCTTTCAATGGAATTACATGCATTGACTGACCGCGGCTTGAGGAAAGGAAAACATGGATAAAGGCAGCAGCATGAATCGCAAAATAAAGGAACTGACCGAGGTGATTAACGCAGAGGCTGGGAAACGCGGCCTGATTTTCGTGAACGGCCCCGCCCTTTGTATCGAGTAACTTTGAATTATCCGCTTCGTTCGACAGAAAGGCCAGAGCACTGCGGGCGTCTTCGTGCGCCGGGTCGAAAAACGGCCCGTCCCCACCCCTCCCGCGTGCTATGCTTAAAACTCGAAAATGGCGCAGACCAGGCCCCTCCCGCGCATCTGCATCGCGTTGGGTTTTCCGGATACCGACAGGCTGCTGGAACACGCACGGCGGGAAGCCGAAGCGGGCGAATCGTTCTTGGAATTCCGCCTGGACTTTTTGGAGCATCCCGAGCGGGGCGCCCAAGCCATTCACGGGTTTCTGGAACAATATCCGGACTGCATCGTGCTGGCCACCTGCCGCCGTCACCAAAACCGCGGTAAATTCAACGGCAGTATCGAAGAAGAGATGCGCGTGCTGGACGTGGCCGTTACAGCCGGGGCGCAGGCCGTCGACGTAGAGATTGAAAGCGCCGAGGCAGCCGCCGCCAAGCTCAGCCTGTTTCGCGGACGGGCGCGCCTGGTGATCTCTTATCACAATTACGAGGCCACCCCGCAGCTCGATGTGCTGCTGAACCGCATGACGCGCATCCCGGCGGATGGATATAAGGTGGTCACTACGGCGCGCAAGCCCTCCGACTACGGACGCGTGCTGGCGCTGGCCAAGGCCCATCCGCGGACGCCGCTGATCGTGCTGGCCATGGGCGAATTGGGCTTCCCCAGCCGGGTGCTGTCGGCGGCTTTCGGCGGCATGTACACCTATGCCGCGCCCATGGCCACGCAGGGAACGGCGGCAGGGCAGGTTTGCGCGCGGCAGTTGCGGCACGTCTACCGGGTCGACAAGCTGTCGCGTTCGAGTAAGATCTACGGCGTGGTCGCGGACCCCGTGCGCCACTCGATTTCACCGGCGGTACACAATCGCGCGTTCCAATACCGCCGCATGGAGGCGGTGTACTTGCCGTTCCTGGTGGCGGCTTCGCAAATGCGCGATTTCTTCGGGCTGGCCGAGCGTCTGCCGGTAGCGGGCTTCAGCGTGACCATCCCGCACAAGCAAAAAATCGTACGCTACCTGGACATCGTGGACCCGCTGGCGCGCCGTATCGGCGCGGTGAACACAGTATGGCGCAAGGCCGGCAAATGGCGCGGAACCAACACCGACGCGGCGGGCGTAACGATTCCTCTGGCGCATCAAATGCGCCTGCACAACGCTTCGGTGTTGATCGTGGGAAATGGCGGCGCGGCACGCAGCGCGGCTTGCGCGCTCTCGGATGCAGGCGCGCGCATCGCGCTGGTGGGCCGCAATGCGGATCGGGTGCGCGCGCTGGCCAAGATCTGCGGCGCCGAACCGCTGCTCGCGGAGCAGCTCCCGGAGCGTTACTTCGACGCCCTGGTGCATGCCACGCCGCTGGGCATGTACCCGCACGTCAACGAGTGCTTCTTCAATGGCCGGATTCCCGCCGACGTGGTTTTCGATATGGTTTATAATCCGCTCGAGACCGAGTTGACGCGGCGCGCCCGGGAGCAGGGCAAGACCGTCATCCGGGGTATGCAGATGTTCGTTGAGCAGGCTGTGCGGCAGTTCGAAACCTGGACCGGCGAACAGGCCCCGCGGTCCGTGATGGAGAAGGCCGCGCTGGAGGCACTGAGTTGCGCATGAAAAACCGAATGACCCGCCGCCAACTGGCGGGCGCGATCCTGGCCACTGGGGCCGCAGCGGCTGCCCAGGCTCCCCCCACCACACTGTCTACTCCGGCCAATGAACTCCAGGCCGCCCGGGAGCAGAACCAGCGGACGGCTGAGGCACTGGCGAAGGCGGAGGTTCCGATGGAGGCCGAGCCGGCTTTCCACTTCAGCGCATGAGGCGTTATGGCGGAATTGAGCAGCGAGATCTTCTTCGCGGGTATTGCCGAGTTGAACCGCATGCTGCGTGCGAAGGAAGCCACCGCGGTGGAATTAGCGCGTGGGTTCGGCAAGCGCCTGGAAACCCTCGGCCCGCACTATAACGCGCTGGCGCTGCCGCTCACCGAACGGGCCATTCGGCAGGCGAAAGCCGTGGACGCCGAGATCAAACGCGGCCGGTTGCGCGGCCCGCTGCAAGGCGTGCCCTATGGCGCGAAGGATCTGCTGAGCGTCACCGGGCAGATCACCGCTTGGGGAGCGCGCCCCTACGCGGCGCAGGTCTTCAAATACGACGCCGCCGTCATCCAGAAACTCGAAAGCGCCGGCGCGCCGTTGGTGGGCAAACTTGCCATGGTGGAACTGGCGGGCGGCCCCGGCTATCGCTACGCGTCGGCTTCGCTCACCGGCCCGGGCCTGAACCCTTGGGATTCCAGCCGCTGGTCTGGCGGCTCGTCCAGCGGCTCGGCCATCGCAGTGGCGGCCGGACTGGTCCCATTCGCCATCGGTTCGGAGACTTCGGGTTCCATCCTCACGCCCGCCGCGTTTTGCGGCGTGACCGCGTTGCGGCCGACCTATGGCCTGGTGAGCCGCTACGGCGCAATGCCGCTGTCCTGGACCCTGGATAAGCTGGGGCCATTCTGCCGTTCCGCCGAAGACTGCGGCCTGGTGCTGGAGACCATCGCCGGCGGCGACCACCGCGATCCGGGATCGGCCGGCAAAAGCTTCTATTACACACCGCAGTATGCGCGTAAAATGAGCGATCTGCGCATCGGCTTCGCAGCGGCGGATTTCGCGGAGTGGCCGGATGACGCGGCCCGCCCGGCCCTGCAGCTTGCGCTCGAAACCATGCGCGGCCTGGGCGCCACACTGGTGGAAACCACGTTGCCCGATTTTCCGTACGGGTCGACCGTCAGCGCCATTATTTCGGTGGATGCGGCCTCCGTGTTCGAACCTCTGATCGCCAGCGGGAAAGTGGATGAATTAGCCGATCCAAAACAAATCGCGGGATTGAAGGCCGGGCTGGAAATCCCCGCCCACGTTTATCTGAAAGCCATGCGGGTCCGCAGGCTCGCGCAAGACGCGATGATGAAGCTTTTCAGCGACGTGGATGTGCTGCTGACGCCAGCCCGCCTGAGTCCCGCGCCGAAAATCGACGAGCCGCTCGACCATCGCCCGGACCGCGCCAGGCCCAAGGACGCCGGTCTCACTGCGCTGATTGCGGCGGGCAATCTGGCGGGCCTGCCGGCGCTTTCGCTGCCCTGCGGATTCGCGGGCAAGCTGCCGGTCGCCCTGCAACTGGCGGGCGTGCCATTTTCGGAGAACACGCTGCTGGCGATCGGCAAAGAGTTCCAAAGCCGTACGGAGTGGCATAGGCGCAAGCCGCCGGGCGTGGGATAAGATTGGTTCAGGACATCGTGCGGTTGGAGGGCACGACGATGGCAAGAAAGGTGCGGACCGTTCAATTACGGAACGAAATGTGGCTGCACTCCCCCAAGGTACGCGATACGCTGAGCCGGGCGATGGCGTGGGCTGAGAAACATCCGCCCAAGGAGTCCGATCTAAAGGCGCTTGAACGCAAGATCGGAAGAACGCGGTAAGGTCCCTTCGGTGAGGCGCCGTTTATCTCGAAGGCGACTTTCTGCGCCTCCTTTCCATTCACCCCGATCACGGCGAGACAGGCCGGGAGGCCTGTCCTACACGCGGTTGATCAGGCTGGCTACATACCCCGCCCCGAATCCGTTATCGATATTGACCACCGCCACATTGCTGGCGCAGCTTGTAAGCATTCCTAACAATGCAGCCAGTCCGTGAAAGCTGGCGCCGTATCCGATGCTTGTCGGCACCGCGATCACCGGGCATGAAACCATTCCGCCGACAACGCTAGGCAGCGCGCCTTCCATGCCGGCGCACACCACCACCACGCGCGCTTCGGTCAGGCGCGCCTCCTGGCTGAGCAGACGGTGGATGCCGGCCACGCCCACATCGTGGATTGCGTCTACCTCGTTACCCATCACTTCGGCGGTTACGCGCGCTTCCTCAGCCACGGGAATATCGCTGGTGCCCGCGCAGACCACGGCAATCTTACCCTTGCCGCGCACGGTCTTGTCGCGCCAGAAGCGGATCGCGCCTGAAAGGGGAAAATATTCGGCTGGTTCAAAGCGCGCGCACACCCTAGCGGCGGCTTCCGCGTCCGCCCGCGTGATCAGCACGTTCCGCGCGTTTTCGAGCAGGCTGCCCGCGATGGCGATAATCTGCTCCGGCGTCTTGCCTTTGCCGAAGATCACCTCCGGCATGCCATGGCGCAAGGCGCGATGGTGATCCACCTTGGCGAAGCCCAGATCTTCGAAAGGCATGTGGCGCAGGCGATGCAGCGCGCCGTCCACGTCTAACGCGCCCGCGCGCACCTGCTCGAACAACTGCCGAAGCTGCTCCTCGTCCATACGGCCAGAATAACAAGAGGCGCTTCCAGCGCCAACATCGACGAAAACCTGTCGATGTCGAGAACCGGAAGTCAGGAGTCGGAAGACAGAAGGCCCGCGTAAGATCGCGGCTGCCATTCTGTCTCCTGTCTTCTGTCTTCTTGTCTCCTGTCTCTAGAAAATCACCTTCAAACCTAGCTGCAGGATGCGCGGATTATGCGCGCCGGACGCCCGCAAGAACCCATTGTTGGCGTAACAGCTCGGATCGCCGGCCGAGGAACCGTCGCTGGCCAAGCCGAAGCAACTGGTCCCGCTGTTAACCCCGTTCCATTGCGTATGGTTGAAGACGTTGTAGCCCTCCGCACGGAACTCGACTGCGCGCGTTTCCTTGAATGCGAAGTGTTTGAAGAGGCCCATGTCGAAGTTTGTGCGGCTCGGGTTGTTCAACGAATCCCGACCCGCGGTGCCGAAGCTGAGACCTTGCGGAGCGGCGAAAGCGCCCGGATTGAACAACAGCGGCCCATATACCCCAGCGGGACTGGAAGTCAGAGTGGGAATCGCATTGGGATTGCCAATCTGGTTGAGGTAGGAGCCGGTCCCAATACCGTTTCCGACGCCGGAGTTGTATAGACCATCGGTCACACTGAACGGCGTGCCGGTCTGAAAAGTAGTGATGCCGGAAATCTGCCAACCGCCGAGCAGCGTATGCGCCAGTCCCTTATTCGTGAAAAGCGGCAGATCGTACACGTAGCCTACGTTCAAGACCTGGCGCTGATCGAAAGTCGAACTGGCGCGCGTCAATGCAAGATTGTACGCATCCACGAAGCTACCGTCGTAGCGGTCCGACGAATCGTCAAGGGCGTGACTCCAGGTATAGGCCAGGTCCAGGCTCAGCCGCCCCACGTGACGGTGGAGCGAGGCCTGGAGAGCGTTGTAGATCGAGTTGGCCTGCGGCTGGAGGGAGGTGATGTCGCCGTACCCCTGATAGGGGCGATAGAAATCCGGATCGCTGCCGCATGCGACGTTGAACTGGTTCAGGGCGGCGCCGGTGGGCGCCACTCCATTCACCGTGCCGTTGGCGCAATCGCCCGGTATGTTTGTGCCGTTCGGCAGAGTCGCGGGCCCTTGTATGGCCTGCCCCGCGGGATAAGGATTCTGCGAGGAAGAAATGGGGTAGAGTTGGTTGAGATCGCTCTGCAGCGAGAGATGCGTGCCTTTGCTGCCTACATAGGCGACAGTCAGCACCGTTTCCTTCATCAGCTCGCGTTGGACGTTGACATTCCATTGCTGCACGTACGGCCAGATGGCCTTCGTCGGAATCGCCGTGACCCCCAGCGGGAACGACACGCCGCCGCCACCGATATTGGTGTAGCCGGAGATGTTGTACTCCGTAGAGCTCAGCACATAGGGGGCGGTGCCCTCCAACGACTCGCTGTTTCCTTCGTTGCCATTGGTGTGCTCGTAGAATATGCCATAGCCGCCGCGAATGGAAGTTTTTCCGTTTCCGAACGGGTCGAAGGCGAAGCCGATGCGCGGCGCCGGATTGAACAGGTGGCCTTTCATGCAACCCCCCGGGGCGCCGTTCACGCCGCACTCCACCAGGCCGTTATACGGATTCCCGGTGCCGGGGATAATGGCTCCTTGCTGGCCCGTAACCGATCCCGTGACATCGAGCTGCGGGGCCGCGGACGCCTGGAACGCGGCCGGTTCGAAGTTATACTCTTGATGGTATTTGTCGTAATAAGTTCCGAACATGCTCAGGCGTAGCCCCAGGTTCAAAGTGAGCCTCTTGGTGACGTGCCAATCGTCCTGGAAATACGGTTCCACGATTTTGTACCGGTTGTAGTACTTCACCTTCTGATTGGTCTGGGAAAAACTCGCAATCTGGCCGGTTAGGAAGTCCGCGAAAGCGTTGCCCGTACTGATCGCCGTATCGGTATTATCGAAACCCAGGATTCCCTGGATGTAGGGACTGTTCTCCTCGTTCTTCTCGGCCGCCACCACGTATGCGCCGAAATACAGGTTGTGTCCCCCAATGATCTTGGTCAACTGATCCTTGTAGGTAAAAGTCGGGTTGGCGTTATTCCAGGGGAAGTAGCCGGTATCGAGCGAGAAGCCGCCGGTATCGTAGTTGATGCCGCCCGCCACACCCACGGCCGGCATTAGCCCGCCGAACCCGTTGTTATACAGGCCGGTCATGTCGAAGTCGGATGGGCGGGCGGTCGGACCGATGGCATTCAGGAAAATGTGATCCGTCGTATAGCTGAAGGTGAATTCGTTCAGCAAGGTCGGCGATACATTTGCCGTGAGATTGGCCACCAGACTCACTCCGGGACCCACGAAGTTGGTCTGTACAGTGGGGAACGAGGCCCCGTTGCCCCACTCGGGGGTCGGCTCAATCTGGCTCCACGAATCGTGAATAAAGCGGAAGAACATACGTAGTTTGTCGTTGAAGTTCTCATCGATGCGGCCCAACTCCTGGTGCCAGTGAGTGGGCAGAGCGGGCGAGGCGCTGTAGATATTGTTAGGCAGGTTGGGCATCGGCAGCAGCGCCAGCAGATCCTTGGCGTTGGGATCGACCGGAACGGTGTTGTTCGGATAAGGCAACCCCGTCGCGGGGTTCATGGGACAATCGGCCATGCTTCCGCCAGGCTCGGGACAAACGTCGGAGAAATTTCCTTGGCGCTCCTGCGCGGAGGGAACCTGCCCGGTGAATATTCCGCCCGGAACAATTTCCCGGCGGATTTCTTCGGAAAAGAAGAAGAACGTCTTCTGCTTCGACGTGTTGTAGACGTGTGGAATGAACACCGGACCGCCGATGGTGCCGCCGAAGTCGTTTTTCTTGTACTCGGGCACCAGCGGCGCAGTGTACGAGAAGTAATTCCGCGCATTGAAATCGTCGTTCCGAAGGAATTCAAACAAGTCTCCGTGAAAGTCCTTGGTGCCGGATTTCGTCACCGTCTCGACGGTTCCCGATCCGTTTCTGCCATACTGTGCGCCGTAGTTGGAGGTCATCACTTTCACCTCGGCAATGGCATCCACGCTCGGGTAGACGTTCAATGTGTCGTTGCTTCCGTTATCCATCATGTCGCCGCCATCGACTTCCCAATTGTTGTACTCGACGCGGCCGCCGTTGACGCTGTAGGACACGTTGCCGGCCACCCCGACCACGCCTTCGTCCTGCCCGGTCTGGTTGCTGACGCCGGGGACCAGCGTGATCAGTTGCGTGAAATTGCGGCCGTTCAGCACGAGTTGGCTGATCTCTTTTCCGCTAAGCACACCGGACAACTCCGAAGACTGCGTCTCGACCTGCGCCACGCCCGCGCCTTGCACGCTGATTTCGCTGGAGATCTGTCCGACCTCCAGGTTGGCATCCACGCGCGCTTTCTCGCCGACGGGTAGGACGATGCCGGTGGCTTCGAAGGCCTTGAACCCAGTGGCTGTGACCCGCAGGTTGTAGGTGGCCGCGGGCAGGGCAGCCACCAGATAATCCCCGTCGGCGTTGGTTTTCGTTTTCAAAGTGACGCCCGTGCCGACGTCGGTGACCGCCACCTCGGCACTTGGAAGCACCGCACCCGTGGCATCCCGGACCGTACCGGTAATCGAACCTCTATTCTGGCCGTATAGCGAAGCGGTGCCCGCGAGGCATGCCGCCAGGCTACAAACTGCGATCGTCGTTCGAAGGTGCATCTCAGGCTTCCTCCCTTTTTGTCCTGCAATTTCGGATTGCTTGCGAGTTCCGAACATTCTAATCCGAATCGCGGGCGTGTTGCAAGCTTTTGGCGACGGCGCGAAAACCGGCCAGGGCCCGCAACTTGATCGGGCCTAAACTATGCGGAACCCGTACGACGGGTTGGCGTCATACTATCAGGAGTATCTTATGAGGTTCTTTAGGTTTTCGGGAATTTCGCAGCGTTTTTTCCAGCCGGCTTGGCCGTTGGCCGGCCTGCTGCTCTGCGCCGGCGGCATAACGGCGCAGGCGCAAACCAGCGGCAGTAATCCGCGGGCTGTAGTGGTCAAGGTCGTGGCGGACGCTAGCGGCAGGCCGGTCTCGGATCTGCAGGCTTCGGACTTTGCCGTCTTCGACAATGGCTCGCCGCAGCAGATCGCTTCCGTGCGCCTGGAGCAAGGCGACAGCCCACATCCGGTGGTGGTTCTGTTCGACCTGTTGAATGCGGGCGAGTCGTCCCGTGGCGCCATTTGGAAAGCCATCAAGACCGAACTGCCTCGTTTGCAATCTCCCGGCCCGCTCTATCTCTACCTGCTGGTGGCCGATGGCAGTCTATACCCGGTGCATGCCCTACCGGCCATGGCCGCCGCGCCACTGGCGGCGAACCTCGATTGGTTAAAGGATATCGGCCCTTCATTGGACGCCGCCATGCAAAGGGTCAGCCAGTTGAAGCCGCAGGATTTTCGAGCCGCTTCTCCGACCTCTCTCCAGTCGCGCTTCAAAGCCAGTTGCGAAGCCCTGGAGAATATGCGCGCGATGATGGCGAGAGTGCCGGGCCCCAAGGAACTCCTGTGGGTCACTTACGGTGTTCCGAGCGCCATTCAACTTGTCGATCACACTTGGTTCGACGGCGTCCCGCTGCTGCGGCAGCTTGGCACGCGGTTCGTCCGGTCTGGAACCACGGTCTATACGGCCGACCCCGGCATGAATCTCCAAGCCGGAGTTCTCGATCGGGACTCGCTCGAGATTCTGGCCGGCGTTACCGGGGGCCGCGCGTTTTCGACGATCGACCTGAACCGTGCGATCACCCAGATGGAAGCCGATGCGCTGACCCACTACACCCTTGCCTACCAGCCATCCTCCAAGAACTGGGACGGCAAGTTCCATAAGCTGCGCGTCACGGTTGCCCGCAAGGGGGTGCACGTTCAAGCCGCAGCCGGTTATTACGCGGTTTCAGGTTCGTAGATCCGCATTTGGACTGGAATCTGGCTAGAATTCCAGCGTCTGGCCCAGGCCCAAACCCAACCGCCGAGCTTCCCCGCCCCCCAGTTCCAGCACGAATTGGGCGGTCTGGTGCCCGCCATAGTTTCCGCACAAGCTGGCTTTTGTCTTGCACGGCGGCGTGTCGGGCGAGATCTCGACAATGCGATGAGCCGTATCCATCCAGATAATGTCCAGCGGAATTTTGGTCTGGTACATCCAATACGGATACATCCCCGGCGTAGGGTGGATGAAGAGCATGCCGCGATCACGGGCCAGCGAATCGCGAAACATCATGCCCTTCTGCATATCCACGTCGTTCATTTCCACTTCGGCGCGAATCTCCTGTCCATTGGGGAGTACAACTTTACGGGTGCGGAGCAGGTCGGAACCTTCCGTTTGGGGACCGCCGCAACCAGCCCCCATAAGAGTCAACAGTACGGTCCACAGCAGTAAGAGCGGAAAAAGGCGCATGCGATAGAATGGTAACGCTCTTGTGGGTATCGTAACACCGTCTTGAGAATATGTGGAAACGCATCCGGCTGACGCTGGAGATGATCAAGTTCGAGCACTCCATCTTTGCCCTGCCGTTTGCCCTGACGGGCGCGCTGCTGGCGGTGCGGCATTCCGGCCTGAGTTGGGGCGCGGCTTGCGGCAAGATGGGATGGATCGTGCTGGCCATGGTGGGGGCGCGCTCGGCGGCGATGGCCTTCAACCGTTTGATCGACGCCGGCATCGACGGGCGTAACCCGCGCACGCGCATGCGCCACCTGCCCGCCGGCGTGCTCTCGCGCGGCTTCACGTGGGGCTTCACGGCGGTCTCCGCGCTGGTTTTCGTGTTCGCGGCGGGTGAATTGAATCCGCTTTGCTTCCGCTTGGCGCCGGCGGCGCTCGCCATCGTGTTTTTCTATTCCTACACGAAACGCTTCACGTCGTTCTCGCACCTGGTGCTGGGATTCGCGCTGGGCGTAGCGCCCGCCGCGGCATGGATCGCCATCCGCGGCGCGCTGGATCCCCGCATCCTGTGGCTCACCGCGGCGGTGACCTTCTGGACCGCGGGCTTCGATGTGATCTACTCCTGCCAGGATTTCGAGTTCGATTCGGTGGAGGGACTCTTCAGCCTGCCGCGCCGTTTGGGTATTGCGGGTGCGTTGCGCGTGGCGCGACTGCTGCACGTGCTGATGATCGCATGCCTGCTGGCGCTGGTTTACTCGCTCGGCCTGGGCGCCCTCAGCCTGGCGGGAGTGGCGGCCGTCACCAGCCTTCTGATCTACGAGCACAGCCTGGTGAAGGCCACCGACCTGTCGCGCGTGGACGCCGCCTTCTTCACCATGAACGGCTACGTCAGCATGCTATTCTTTGTATTCTGGGCTGCCGACGTTCTATGGAAATCGTAATTGACGACTCCCGCCTACGGCCAATTCTGGAAAAAGTCGACGCGGGCCAACGCCTGTCCTACGACGATGGCGTGACGCTTTACCAGACTTCCGACATTTTGTCGGTGGGTCACATGGCCAACCTGGTGCGTGAGCGGTTGCACGGCTCCACCACCTACTTCAACGTGAACCGGCATATCAACCCGACGGATGTGTGCGTGGCCAGTTGCCGTCTGTGCGCGTTCGGCAAACATGCCAAGGACCCCAAGGCCTACACCATGTCGCTCGAAGAGGTGTGGCACCGTGCCGGCGAGGGCTGGAGCGAGGCCGTCACCGAGTTCCATATCGTGGGCGGGCTGCATCCGGAGCTGACCCTGGATTGGTATTGCGAGATGCTCCGCGGGCTGAAGTATCGCTTTCCGCAGGTGCATCTGAAAGCCTTCACCATGGTGGAGATAGGGTACCTGGCGCAGCGTGCGAAGATCTCCGCGCGCGATGTGCTGGAGCGCTTACGCGATGCGGGCATGGATTCGCTGCCGGGCGGCGGCGCGGAGATCTTTTGCGACCGCGTGCGGCGCATCATTTGCGACCATAAGATCACCGGCGAACAGTGGATCGAGACGGCGCGCACGGCGCATTCGCTCGGGCTGCATTCCAATTGCACCATGCTGTACGGGCATATCGAGAACGCCGAAGATCGCGCGGACCACCTCGTCAAGCTGCGCGAGTTGCAAGATGAGACCGGCGGATTCGTCACGTTCATTCCGCTGGCGTTTCATCCCGACAACACGCCGTTGCAGCACATTGGGAAGACCACCGGATTTGCGGACATCAAGAACATCGCGGTGGCGCGCCTGATGCTGGACAACGTTCCGCACATCAAGGCGTACTGGATCATGATGACACCGCGGATCGCGCAGATCGCGCTGCGGTTCGGGGCGGACGATATCGACGGCACAGTGGTGGAGGAGAAGATTTATCACGACGCCGGGGCTACTACAAGTCAGTCGCTGCGGCGCGGGGAGTTGCTGCAATTGATCCGGAAGGCGGGGCGGGATCCGGTGGAGCGGGATACGTTGTACCGGCCAGTCACGCGGACGGAGACGGCGTTTACGGTGTTGGTGTGAGAGCGGGAGACAGGAGAGCAGCCGGAGAGTGGCGGGGTCGTGGATGTAGCCCTCGCCACATCTGAACGCGACCAGTCAGCAGGCGGGCGCGCTCGGCTTCGCGCAGCGGTGTGTAGAACGTAAGTATGTTGTTCTTTTGGTGGCAGCAGGACTGATTGCGAACGACCCAGTCGGCCACAATCACATCGGTGAAAGTATTGCCCGGACACCAGGTGTCATACCTCCATTGAATGCCGGCTTATCGAAAATCAGGTTGACTACAGGATAAGGGGCGTAGCGCATCTGATGCATGGCATCCTGCTGCGCCTTCGGCAGACCCGCGACCAGCCGCCGCGTAATGAATTTGGGTGTGGCCATGATGACTGCCTTGGCTGTCACGGCTTTCACTTCGCCCTGGTGAACATAGGTTACTGTCACATCGCTCCTGCCTTGCTCCACGGCAACGGTGGTTGCGCCGGCCAGCATGCGATCGCCGTCACTCGAGTGCAACCGCTCGGCGAGTTTGCGGCTGATGGCTCCTAGTCCGCCGGGAAACGTCACGCGATCGTCGGGATCGTTGCCGGCGAAATCCTGGAAGTCGCCCAGCCCTACCAGCGCCGACTTATCCGCGGCGGTTGCGCCCCAATTCGACGGTCCATAAGTGTCCCACCAGGCCTTCAACTCGGGCGCGTAGTGTTTTAGGAGATCGGTGAGCGGGATGGCGTCGAGTTCGCCCGCACGCTTCAGCAGATCGCCTTATCGTGCCAAGCGGGCGGAACGAACTCGCGATTCAGGATCAGGCCGTCGGGGCAGGCGATGGGCAGCGGCTCGATCCCCAACTCCTTGCATAACTGGATTACTCCGCTCTCGCTCTTCGATGTGTAGGCGGTGCCGGTGGCGAATGCCCGTCCGGCGTACTCTTCCAGGTATGCATTGCCGCCCCAATGCTCTTCCTTTTCAAGCAGTAGGAAATCCTGGCCGCGCAGAAACCAGGCGCACGAGAGACCGCTCATGCCGCCTACGACCACGATGTCGTGCCGCGCGGAGGCCGGCGGATGCGCAAAAAAAACGGCCATCGCGCACCTGGTGGCAGATTTCGTTGTGCTCTCCATCGACGGCAGGCTCCGGCGCCGGCGCGGCCAGCAGCGACAGATCCACGGGGCAGGCCGCGGCCACCGATCCGGTTACGACAAATTTGACGAAGTTTCTACGATTCGATGCCATAACCTAAACCCTGCCTTGCGCGCAGCCGGTACCACAACACAATGGTCAGCAACGAGAACGCGAAGATAGCAGCGGAGCCGGTACCACAACACAATGGTCAGCAACGAGAACGCGAAGATAGCAGCGGATACAGCGTTGATTTCGGGTGTGATCCCGCGCCGTAAGCGAGACCAGATTTCGAGCGGCAGCGTATTGTCGCGTCCGATGAGAAAGAAGCTGACCGCGATTTCATCCATCGAGAGAGTAAAGATCAGCAGGCCCGCTCCGATAATGGATAGGCGCAGATTGGGTACGGTGACGAGCCAGAAGGTGCGCCACTCGCTGGCGCCGAGATCGAGCGAGGCTTCTTCCTGCGCGCGGTCGAGCTTCTGCAGGCCGGCAAAGATTTCGGTGGTGGCGACGGAAATAAGCGCGGTGCCGTGCCCCAGCATGATAGTAAGCAGGCTGAGTTTGATGCCCGCGGTGACGAAGAGCATCAGGAGCGAGAGACCGGTAATAATGCCGGGCAGGATCAGGGGCAGCAGCACCAGGCGGCGGAACAAAGACTTGCCGGGGAATGAGGCGCGATCCAGCGCCAGCGCCGCGGGAAAGCCCAGCAGCAACGCGATGAGCATAGCCGCGGCAGCCACCATCAGGCTGTTGCCCACCGACGACAGCAGCGCGTCGTCATCCAGCAGCATGGCGTACCAGCGCAGGGTCCATCCGTGCGGCGGAAACCCGCCGACACTTTCGCCGTTGAAGGAATAGATGCAGAGCACGGCGATGGGGAGATACAAAAACGCGAAGACCAACGCGGCGTGCATGCGAAGCCAGGGAGTGCGTTTCATCGGAAGCTCCAGCGCTTTTCCAGGCGCTCGGTGACCATCAGTAGCACCACCACAAATAGCAGCATGCAAAGCGAGATGGCCGCGCCCAATGGCCAGTCATAAGCCGCTCCGAACAGGCTGACGACGACATTCGAAATCATGATGCCACTAGGTCCGCCGAGCAGCAATGGCGCCAGGAAATCGCCGAGGCTGAGTACGAAGGCGAAGGTCGCGCCGGCCAGCACGCCGGGTAACGCCAGCGGCAAAATGACGGTGCGGAAGATGCGGAAGCCGGACGCGCCCAGGTCCGCGGAAGCTTCCACCAGGTTGCGCGGAATGTGTTCGAGCGACGCGTAGATGGGCAGGAATGCGAAGGGTGTGTAGATGTGGGTGAGGGTGAGGACTACGGCGAACGGGCTATAGAGCAGGAACTCGACGGGATGCCGCGCGATGCCGGTATATTGCAGCAGAGTATTCAACACGCCATCGCTGCCGAGGATGGTCTTCCACGCGTAGGCGCGCACCAGGTAACTCACCCAGAGCGGGATAATGACCAGTTGATAGAGCAGATCCTTGCGGGCATGCTTGCGGAACGATACATAGTAAGCGAGCGGGAAGCTGAGCGCGAGTGACAGGACCGTGACCATTCCGGCGATGCGCATGGACCGCAGCAATACCTGCACGTAGACCGGGTTGCGGAGGAGCTGGCGGTAGTTATTCAGATTCCAGTGATGCACGATGGTCTGCGACTGCACGCTCCAGAAGCTGAAACAGAACAGGAAGAGATAAGGCGCGACCAGGAACACCGCGACCCAGGTGAGCGGCGGCACAGTGACCAGCAGCTTATACAGGCGGGAGTACACGCATCACCTCCTGGCTCACGCGCATTGCCGCCTTGTGCGCGGTGGTGTACTCGGTAATCAGCCCTTCCGAATCCGAGTGCGCGAAGAAAAGCTTGCCCAGCGGCTTGCGGATTTTGGGCGCGATACGCGTGGTGGCGCCGGGCGTGGACATGCACATGGGGTGACCGCGCCGGTAAATGTGAACTTCCTCTACTTTGCTGCGTGCGCCCGGGAACCAGCGATCTATCAGATCCACGACTGTCTCGCCCATCTTGTAGCAATAGGCATCGTCAAGCACATTCACGCGTTCGGCTTCGTGGCGCGGCACATAACAAGTGAGCACGGACGGGCGCTTGGTTTCGCGGTTATCGCGATTGTCGACCCAGTCGGCGACGTTAAAATCCACGATTGGCGAGGGCGCGGGAATGTTAGTATCATACGAGCCGTTGTAGATCACCTCGCGCGAGCAGACGTTGACGACCAGGTACGGCGCGTATCGGAGTTGAGCCATACCCTCGGCATGCTCGCGATCGAGCCCTTGGACGATCTTCTTGGCAATAAACTTCGGGCACGCAATCACTACAGCCTTGGCAGCGACCGTTTGCAGAGCGCCATCGTGGAAGAATGTCACGGTCGGCTTCGGGCCAGCCTGCTCCACTTGAATCACGGTGGCGCCCTTGCGCAGACGGCCCGGTGCAGCCTTCTCCACGGCCTGCTCCAGCGCGAGCGAGATGCGCCCCAGTCCGCCAGCCCAGGTGAAGCGCTCTTGGTCCAAACCGCCGCCCCAGTCCATGCTGGTAGCGCCGATCAGCGCCGAGGTGTTGTCCGCGTCCGCGCCCCAGTTGTTGGGTCCGAAGTTGTCGAACCACAGCTTCAATTCCGGCTCATAGGGCTTGAGTAGCTCGGTGAAAACCATGTTGTCGAGCTTGGCGGCGTGCTTCTCCGCGTCGAGCGCCTTCATGTCCGCTAGAAACTTCGCGAAGCTCTTCTTCACGCGGTCCGGATAGGGCGACTTCCACAGCCCGTCGCCCCAAAAATCCGGCACTACGGTGTCATTGATGATGGCGGCGTCCACGCTGCGGATGCGCTGAATGGGCATGCCTATTTCGACGCACAGGTCTTCGACGGGCTTGTCCGCCTGATAGGCTGCGCCTGTGGAATACCAGACTCCGCGCCACTGTTCGCTGATGGCATTGCCGCCCAGGCGCGGCTCCTTTTCAAGCAGCAGGAAGTTGGTTTGGCGCAGTTGCCAGGCGGACATCAGGCCGGAGGGTCCGCCGCCAACGATGACTACTTCATATTCGGCGGATGGCTTGGGAATTTGGAAATGTGCGCCGTCGCGCACGTTGTGACAGATCTTATTGTCTTCGCTGCCGAGTTGCGCTTGCGGCGGGGAGGCGGCGTCCACTGGGCAGGCTGATGCGGCCACGCTGCCGGCGATCAGATAACGGATGGCATCTCTGCGGGTAGTCACTGCAGGCGCACCGCCTCCTCCGGTTGGAAGCTGAATGTCTGCTCGCCGGCGAGTTCGCCTGAACTGGGCGTGCGCACTGTGAGAGTCAAGCCGCCGGCACATTCGATCTCCACCAAGTCACTGGCGCCGCCGAAGGTTTGGCGGCGGACGATGCCGCGAAACGGGCCGCCCAGCCGGATCGACTCCGGCCGTAACGAGAATACGGCATCGCCGGACTCGCCGGCGCTGGGCCATTCGAGCGGACCGCAGCGCGCGCAGCCGTTCTCCACGCGGCCGCGCAATAGGTTAGTCAATCCGATAAAGTTGGCCGCATAGGCGGTGCGCGGCCGATTGTAGATCCCGCGCGGCGTATCCACCTGCTCCAGTTCGCCCGCGCGCAGCAGGGCGATCCGGTCGGACAGCGCCATGGCTTCCTCCTGATCGTGCGTGACAAATAGGAAGGCGATGCCCACTTCGCGCTGCAACGATTTCAACTCGATCTGCATTTCGCGCCGCAGGCGGGCATCTAGCGCGGATAGCGGCTCATCGAGCAGCAGCAACTTAGGGCGATTCACCAGCGCGCGCGCCAAGGCGATGCGCTGCTGCTGTCCGCCGCTCAACTGTGTGGGCCGGCGCGTGGCGAAGTCACTCATCTTTACTTGCGCAAGAGCACTCCGCACGCGGGGCGGGATCTCTACTTTGGGAGTGTTGCGTGCGCGCAGGCCGTAGGCCACATTCTCAAAAACGGATAGATGGGGAAACAACGCGTAGTGCTGGAAGACGGTGTTGACGCCGCGTTTATTTGGCGGCAGGTGGTCGATACGCTCGCCCTCCATCCGGATTTCGCCGCCATCCGGATGCTCGAAGCCTGCCAGCAGCCGCAGCAACGTCGTCTTGCCCGATCCGCTCTCGCCCAGCACGGTAAGGAACTCGCCCGCAGCGATTTCGAGCGACACATCCCGCAGCACTGGAGTCTGGCCGAACCGTTTTGCAACGCCGCAAATGGAGAGCAGTGACATTATTGCGCGGCCTTCACCTCGTTCCAAATCTGGTTATATTTGTCGCGACGCGGAACGTCTTCCCAGAAGTAAATGCGCTGTTGATAATGGTCGAGATCGTCGAGGTGCAAGTTCTTTTGCTCGGCGGCGGTGAGCAGGCCGGCCACTGCGGGATTCGACGGCAGATAGCCTGTGACTGCGATCACCTGTTTCTGCGTCTTGGCTTCGACCAGGTACTCGATGAGTTGGTGCGCCAGGTCCTTGTGGTCGCTGGCGGCTGTGATCATCAGGTGATCGATCCAGCCCGTGGTGTTTTCCTTGGGGATGGTTTCGCCGATCGGGAAGTTGTGCTTGCGCAGTTGGTTGGTCATCAGCGGCCAGCCCATGGCCAGCGTCACTTCGTGGTTCTCGAACAGGTTAGTCAGTTCCCCGCCGGTGGACCAAATCTTACGTACGTTCGGCTTCAACTGCAGAAGCTTACCTTTAACTTTGTCCAACTGGTCGTCGGTGAGGTTATACAGCGCGTGGGGATCGGGTTTGTCGTATCCGAGCACTTGCGCAGTCATATAGACGGTGGATAGGTCGTCCCAGACCGAGACTTTGCCTTTGACTTTCGGATCCCACAAAATGTTCCAGGTATCGGGAGGCGCGGGGAACGCGGTGGTGTCATACAGCAACGGATTTGGACCCCACTGATAAGGCACGCCATAGACTTTGCCTTCGGACTTCACCAGCGGCAGCGAGGTCAGGCGTGGCATAAGCTGCTGGTAAGTGGGGATCTGCGCCAGGTCGATCGGCGCGGCCAGTCCGGTGGTGGCGATCATGGTGGCGACGTCGCTGGAGGGCGAAATCACGTCGTAGTTTGCAGCGCTTCCGCCGCGTAGTTTGGCGACTAACTCGTCGCTCGACCCCATGTAAGACGCGCTTACTTTACAGCGACACTGCCGTTCGAAGCCGGCGATGAAGGATGGGTCGGCATAGCCTTCCCAGACAAGCAGGCCCAGGGTGGGGATAGATTTCCTGCACCCCGTTAGAAGTAACAGGAGCAAGGCTGCATAGATTTTCATG
>JBEKTJ010000030.1:0-64408 GCA_049516155.1 Bryobacteraceae bacterium | reverse complement strand
GTCGCGCAACTCCCGCATGAGGGCATCGTATTCGGCGTCGCTAATTGCGGGCTGGTCCAGGACGTAATACAGGCGCTCGTGATCGCGCAGGGTTTCGCGCAGCTTTTCAATCCGGGCGGAAGCATCTTTCGGCATCGTCGTTTCTCACTATAGTTTAGTGCGTAACGGCGGCTGTTCTTGGATTGGGGGGGGCGGCAGCGCAAGGAAGACCTCAAGCTCCCATGAACACGCTGAGCGCGGGCCAAGGTAAGGGTGGCAGCGCGTACCCAATGAGGCACATCTGGTCTAACGCGAACAGGACTACCGATTCCAACTGCAGGCCCTCCGCTATGCGTGCCTCTTTCTCCCACGGCGTCAGATAGTTTCCAATGCCCACGAGGTGCGCGCTAGTCGCCGGCCCGAAACCCAGTTGCACCGGCAGGTCGATCGAAGTCACGGCCGCGTTGAGATCGTAACTGCCAGTATAGGTGAAGTTCTCGGTCTTGAAGCAGTTGAGATTTGCCGCCGACCACAGCACCGGTAAGTTGATCACGCTGGTGAGGGGAGCATTGTTAGTGTCCGGCGGGTAAAGTACTTCGAACTGCGCATTGGCATAGGTTTGGCGCACGAAGGCCATGATCGCGGCGGTGAACTGGCCGATCAGAGCGGGCAGGAACGTGGATTCTTGCGGGTACGGCGAGGGGTCGTTGCTGGGGTCCGTAAACACGTGCATGGCCCGCCCATACTGCGCATGAAACGTGGCCGTGGTATAGGCGTCGTAGAAAGGCATGCCGCCATTGGCGATGGGCGTCCAATTGCCGCCGGCCGGGTCGGTTGGCGGACAGAAGTACCACCACTGCACCTCGCCGAATTGCAGGTAGATTCCCACACCGGCCGCAGCCATCACGTTGGCCATGTCGAGATAGACTTGCTGCCAGAACGCCAAACTGGCAGGCGAGAAATTTGTCTGCAAGGCCGGTGTGTTTACAAAGGTTGGGCTGCCATCCGGGTAACACTGGGCGATGCCGGCGGCTACCGACGGATCTCCATTCCCCAGTTCCGTACTGAAAGAAGCCGTCGCCGGGATGCCATAGCCGTTCAGCGCCGCGTAGAAGCTCTGGCTCCAATCGCGTGCCGCCCGATTGATCCGCGGGATGACAGTCAGATCGGTAAGCCATGTGCCGTCCACGCCGCCTGCCAGCGCACCGCTCGTGGTTACCTGCAGTGTGGTACTGCCGCCTACATTGACGGAGAGCGTGAGCCCATTGCCGGCGCTGCCCATCAGGCGCGCGGTGATCGTGAGCACGCCACCGCTCGCCAGCGCCCAAACGCCGGTCGACCCTTCGTTAATCAGCAGCGCGAACGCCTGCGCCAAGCTCGCGGGTGTATCCCCGATCAGATTCAAGTGCGTGAAGACGGTCGGCCCCAGCGATAGCTGGGTGGTATCTCCAAATTGCGATACGCCGGAGAACGCGACGGTCCCGGTGGCGTACACTTGGGCAGCGCAAAGCAATTCGTAGAACCATAGCGCGCCCACATAGTGATTGGCCCTGCCTGTGAATCCCAGCGACTGGATCTGCCACGCGGTCCGCTCCGGCGCTAGGGCCTGGGAGTTCAGCGTGTCCCAGTCGGTCGCCAAAGTCGTTTGTGGGTCCGGTGCGAAGGTGGGCAAATTGACTGTTGAGATCGCAATTTCCAGAAAGTCGAAATAAAATGTGGAATTCGCGACGCCGGTATGTGTAATCGTGACGGCGTGCTGGGTCCCGCCGGACATGTTACCCAAGCTCCACCGCACCAACACATCCTCGCCCGCAAGCGCCACGCTTAGCACCTGTACCGGGGTCTGATCCACTTGAACCGACAACTGCGCGGCGGTGGAGAACCGGCGCGTCCCCAAGTTCAAGATATGGTCTTGCGGCGATTGGTAAGTATAACTGACGGCCGCACCCGCCACGGTTGCGTAGCCGATCGAACCGCCCGAGTAATTGCCGATAGCGGTGGTCCATCGCCCTGTATAGCCGATTGACAGGTCGTCGTCTTCCACGCGCCAGCTTCCAGGTCCCGCCACCTGATAGTTGCCGTTCGATCCGCTGACGGTCCAGTTCGATACCACCACCGCGAACTCTGTCCGTCCGAAATCCCCAGGCTGCAAATCGGCCGCCCAGGTCCAGCGCATCTTCCGCACGGAATCCATAGGTACCGGAACAGTCGCGCCGGCCGGATCGAGCCCCGTGATCGAAGCGAAGTTCAGAGTGATCTGCCACTGGCTCGGTGATAGGCCGCCGCTAAGGAGTTGCGATGCCGGCTGCCAACTCTCCGTCGGCGTTCCGGGCGGCGCGCTATAAGTGTTCCCATAAACCCCGATGCGATTGCCATTCTCGCCGGTGGCACTGTTGGCCAGCGTCAGCGTGATGGCCGCGCCGCTAGCCGACGCTTGCATCGTTTGTGAGAACGTGTTGATGCTGTTGGCCAACGCCGCAGCGGCCGTTGGCAGCGTGTCCGTGCCATAAAGTTGATACGTATAGTGCTCTTCATCCCACGCCAGTTCGATGTAATCGCCGGTCGTCGCCGTGCCTTGCAGTTCGAAAATCGCCGACGCTGGTACATAGCTGCCTGTTACCGGTGTGGCGTTCGCTAGCAACGGAATTGTGTAGATCTGCTCACCGCTTCCAGGATCGGCCCACACGCGCAGATAAGGCCACGCCACGGTCGCATAGAGCACCGAATCGATCGCAATGCAGTTAGAGCGAGTCTCTTGGTAAGAGAGCACCAGCCCGCTCAAATCGCTCACGGGGAGGTAGCGAAACGCCGGATGCTCGAATACGTTGTCGCGATTCCATTCGATCACAACCCAGTCGGATTGCGTCCGCCAGGAGCCCGAAACAGTGAAACCGTTTGCACTCGTGTCGCTGAGTGCCGCCACCGCCGAAGGCTCGTAGAAGTAGCACTGCAAGTCTTGGCTGGGAGTGAGTATCTGAAGCGTGGTCATCCGTTTGGCCGCCTGGTCACAACCGCAGGATTACAGTCAGGTCGGATCCGGGAGTGGCTTGTCCGACCGCGGTAATCGCCATACTGAGTTGCGCCTGCGCCAGCAATGGCATCCCGAACCCATCCACGCTGGGCGAAATAGTCGCACCGGCGGGAATCGTCAAAGTGCAATAGGGCGATCCGTTCTGGCTCAGTGCGATTTGTATAGGACCTCCAACTGGCGCCTGCTTCACGATTGCATAAACGTCCTGCACCGCATGCGCCGCCTCTACGATCACATTGGGCGCCGGGTCGCTGTCCACCGCGAGGTATCCTTGCACCTGGAATGAGTACTGCCCGCCCGAAAGCGTTCGCAATCCGTAATCCACCGACTGAGTCAGATTAATTGCGGCTATTGGACTGTTGCCCCTGGAATTCGTGACGAATAACTCCGCACTGGCCACCTTGGTGTTGGGCAGCGGTATCGGAAAGCTCCAGTTGCCGCTAAGCGGGCTGCCAAAGAAGTCCAGAGGGAAGGGCGCCACCGCGACGGTATTCGACAACTGGTAGATCCCCACTTGTGCGGCATGCGATGCAGCCGTTGTGCCGTGCATGCCACGCATCACTTGATATTGAAGCCCACCGCCGGCCACGGACAGCACTTGTATCACTTCCGCTTCGACCTGCAAGAACGAACCCGCCGTCGCGGTGCCTGCAGGCGTCAGATTCAGTACGGTGTCGGTTGCCGCCATCGCCGCGGACAGCGAGTATGGAGTGGTCCCGATCAGTTCATCCCAGTAGTACATAGTCAAGGTGGCCGCGGTGGCGCTGGTTGTGTTGATCAGCGTCGGGAAGGAGACCCCGCTAAGTTCCACCGTCCCGCTTGCCAGCGGCGACGTGCCCAGACCGAAGACCGGCTGCGGCGGGGCCGCGATATCCCCCAACCCTCCGCCGCCTATCATCCAACGAGTCAACGTCGATAGCAAGGGCGGCCCTTCCAGGTTGTTCGCGTTTGCACCCCTTCCCTGTATGTGCAGCGTGACGCCAGTTTCGTTTGGAATCTCGAATTGAACGGGGCTGGTCTTGGCGGTGGCCGCGAAATGCCAGGCCGCTTCAGCAATCGCAAACTGGCTGGTTGCATCCGGTTGCACGGCCCACGGTTGCGTCACCGTCAAAGTCGTCACGGTGTTCGAGACGATGAAGTACTCCTGCGCCGCGCCGGTGCCAGTGAGAATGCGAACGATCATACCGGCATAGTTCACGCCGCCCATTTCGGCGGTGCTGTTGCCGACCGTGTTGGCGGTCGCAATGGTGGCGGCGTACGGAGGTTGCAACTCCGTTCGCCAATAGAAGTTTGCGTGATCGAAATTTGGATCCGGCGGTACCCAAACCTGGTCCGGCAGCCCAGTGTCGGTGAAACTGGCGCTTAAGGCCTGGCTGGAAGCAATTCGGCCCAACTGTTGCGGATTCGGCCCCCGGTATACGTTGAAGGTTACCGTACTGGCGTCAAAGCTTAGCCCCGTAAGTGTCACACTGTTTGTGTTGGATCCTGGCGGTATGTTGGCAAGTATGACGAACGATAGGACGCTTTCATTCCCCGCCGAATCCAGCGCACTCACGGCGTAGTACAGCGTCTGAGCGCCCGCCAGCGTCCCGCCTGCCCCGATCGTGGCTGCCAGGCTCAGCAGCGGCATGCCTGGCCCGCCGGCTACGGTTGTTGCAGGAACCAGGAATCCAACGGTAAGCTCTTCGTCCACGCCACCATCGCTGGTGTTGCTGGCACTCTCGGCAATCTGATATTGTGGATTGCCGCTGGAATCGACAATGTTGCCCAGGAGCGGGCGCGGCACGCCAACGCCGCCGTTCGGTTGCAGGGAAGCACCGGTACCTCCCGGTATCTGGCCATTCGTATCTTCGTACCATGCATCGTCTTCAACTTGAGCCGTAATCGTGGTGATCCGATAGTTCGTGCCCGGCGCGATCTTGGTGATGCGGAAGGGCGCGCGTTCGAAGCCCTCCTTCAAATAGGTGAAAGCGATGATGTCGCCCGGTCTCAGACCCAGGGCCTTCACGTTGGTGTCAAAAGTAACATAAGTGTTCCCGCTGACCGATTTGTCCAGCGTGAACTGAGAAATGCGCGCAGCCTGATCGTAGTTCGGAATCCCCAACGCCATGAGTGATGTAGTAATCACCTGGCTCGTTAGCTGGGTGTCGGCCACATCGACGGTCAGCAGGCTGTCCTGCTGATACCCGTTGAACGCGTCCTGAAACTCCACGGTCACCTGATTCGGTGTGTCGGCGATGCTCCGGGAAGACACCTGCACGCTCGGCACGCCGCTGGCCTTGCGCAAAATGTTTGCGACACCCGCCGATCCGTCGCTAAACTCATATGCCGGCCATCCGCCATTCAACGTCTCGGTGCTGTTGGTCCACGGCTGCTGAGTCGGCTGCTGCAGCGCGATTGAGTTCTCCACCTGCAACTGCAGCATTCCGCCCACGCTATAAGTGAACAGCAGCCTGGCGGTGTTGCGGATCCCCCGGATCGTGTCGGCGGCATTACGTTGCGATTGCAGGCACAGATTGCACTGAAACCGCGGAATCATAATGTTGTTCCCATTCAGATCCTGTGTCTGGATCTGCTGATCGCAATACGCAGCGGCCGTGGCAAATGTGGTGAGATCGATATTCGCCGTGCCCCATCCGCTCCGTTGCAGAATATCCAGCAGAATCCACACGGGATTAGAGGTGAAGACGGTGGCTAGGTAACTGCCGTCTGCCGCATAGGCCGGCAACTGTAAGCCATCCGCCAGGACTTGCACATTGGGCAGCGACTGGCCGTTGTTAATCTGATTCGGGACCACAACCGATAGATAGGCCATGCTGCCGTACGGGTCGCCGGCCGGATTGCCCGCCGCGTCGGTAAAATACGGATCGAACGCACCGTTCCGGGCGCCCAAGCTGACCACTTGGTACCAGCCCGTCGCGGTCATGTTCTGTCCGGCTTGCCAGACGGGAATTTGGATCTGATTGACCAGCACCATCTGCACGTCCTGGATAGGGCCCATGCCCAGCAGCACTTCCATATATGTTAAGTTTCCGTCATTCCGCGAAAATACAATGGGGGGATAATACCATGCGGTACCGTATAACAAGGGAACAAAGTCGTTGTAAATCGCGACATTGTCGTTAACGGGCGCATATTGCCACCCGCCGCCATAACTCCGCACTTGGATCGAGGAAGGTACAAACTCAAGTCCACCGAACCGCATCGGCCCGGAGAACATCCCGCGAGCTTCGCAATCGAGGCGCGTATAGGCGCACGAGGTGTATGGCGCGCCAGCCAGCATGGCGCCCACGCCGCCGGTCTGATCGGGCGAATAGCCGCAAGGATAGAGAAGTGAGTATTGCCCGCTGCTGCCCCCGCTCACCGCTTCCTGCCTCTGCTGGGCATTAGATGGGAACTGCCACGGGCACCGGCGCTGGATCCGCACCGGCGGCAGTAGTACTCTCTGCATGCTCATCCAATTCACGGCGGAAAGCTGGAATAGCGACTCCGTGCTTTGGTCGGGCGGGTTCACGATGCCCTGAAATAGCACCGCTGCATTCGACGTGGCTGCGCCTGCGAGCAGGTTGTAAAACAGGAACGTCACGGTCAGCGTGGCGCCTTTCCAACCTACCGATCGCTCCAGTTCGGAAAAATATGAGTCGGCGTTAGCCATCGAAACCGACACGCGTGGAATCACGTCCACACCCTGTTCCGACGAGGTTTGTACCGCGAACACATTGTGTTTCATCACCAGCGGCGCGTAAGCGTTGCCGTTGTATACGATTTGGTGGGTACTCCAGTACTCCGACTGTCCGTTTGGCAATACGCACTGGAACAGGAGCAGGGGTGTGTCGGTGACCGCTAGTTCCTTTAGATCATAGATACTCAACATTGACGATATCCAACTCACAGGAATTGCGGTCTGGACCCACGGTCGTGATGGTGAACGCGTCGCTTTGAAAACGCGCGTTTGGGTAAACGCCGCCCGTTTCGGATGTTTCTTTGTAGAGTGACGCAGCAACCTGCGCCTCCACCTGGAAACCGAAGACATCCACTGTAGTACCCGGATCGAGCGCGATGCCGAAGCTGATGGAATCGGCGGTGTCTGTCAACTGACCGGCGGAGATCAGCCGCGTCCACTGGGGGCCGATAGCTTGCGCGTACGTCTCTGCGCCGCGCACTAGCCAAAGCCTTGTGGCCTGGTCGCTACGCGCATATAGGCTGAGACAGTAGTCCAACGATGCAGGCGCGGCGATGGATTGTTGGAGCGTCAACGTTGCGCCTGTCGCGTTGGCAGCCTGGTACGCGGCCGCGCCGCCCATGGGATCCGCCACCCCGCCCGTCAATATCAGCAGTGAGTCCGCCTGCCATACCGGCTGGTTCTGCTGCTCGCTCCACGCCAGCAGGTTGTCGGCTGGATCCAGAAAAGTGAATGGCGTCAGACGCCCTTCGACAGCCTGAAATAGTGCTTCCAGTGCGGCTAGTTCCTGATCGCTCATTTCTTCGAAGGACAAGTGCCACTCCGTGATCGCCGCTGCGGCATCCGCCAGCTTAATCTGGTAGTCCTGTGCGCTCTGGTTGATTACCGTTCTTGCCATGCGCTGTCTTACGATCGGAAACTGGCCGGTCGCTCCCGACGACAATTGTGGAAAATAAATCATGTTATGTTCTGTTTTCGCAAACCGTAAGCGTAGTCTTGCCCCGCATCTCGCCTCTCAGTTGAAAGCTGAATGTATCGCCAGCCAGGCTGCAGTTCGGATAGACCGTTCCGTCCCATGGATCGGTGAAAGAAAAGCTGCCGAATCTGCCTTGGCTGGACAAGAAGAATTCATCTAAGGTGACTAATTCGGCTTCATCTAGCAGATCAAGTTGGATGATCCATTGGTGCAGCACGGAAGCGTTGTCTCGAAATCGCTGTTCGGTGCCGTCCAGAAAACGGATTGCGTCGGTGTTAAACAGCAGTGTCTTCTTCGCTGGATATTGCATCACGGCGCCGGTCTTGAGTGTCGGAAACATGGCCGTTTACAAGTTCGTGATCACGTCGTTGATAGAACCCATATTCAACATCGACTGCCGGACCGCCTGTGCGATGTCGTCGCTATGATCGAGAAACGATTGACTATCCATAGCTTGCACCTGGACGGTGATCTGCGATCCCCCGCTCGACCCGCCGCTTGTGGCGGAGCGCGGCAATCCATTCTCGCCCCAACTTACGGGCTGACCATTGGAAGACGACTGCAGATTCAGCGACTGCGGCATCGAATACGGCACCAGCGGTGCGGGTTGTTGAGACTGCCCGCCGCCGAACAAACCCGAGAACAACGATACCAGCGGCAAGAGGCTAAGTCCGCCCCCTAAAAATTGACTTGCTGTGTTAATCACATCTGAAACATCGGTGCCTACGCCGGAACCCTGACTATGACCTCCTTGTGCCAGGGCGTCCGTATTGGCGGCGGTGGCCTGCGTCTGGGCATCGATGACTTGGGTGGCTTGCCCCAGGGCGTCTACCAGGCCTTGCTGAGCGGTTGCCGATTGGCCGCCCGACGGACTGCCCGCCGCTTGGTTGAACGCGGCTAACAGTGTCTGTTGTGGCGCACTAGCCATTTCTCCCCCTCGGCGCGGGCGCGCGACTTTGGCGTTCGGCGCCACCGCTTGCTGCGCCAAGCTCATGCTCCAAAATCAGGAAGGCTTCGACCTCGCGCGCCCCCAAACCCTCGATTCCCCGTTGTCCTAATTTCCGCCGCACCAGATATTCCTCAACCCACGCCATGCTTTGTGACGTAACGAGCGATTTTGGACACTCAGTGCAGGCCGCATTGTTTCTTGCCCAGACCACCCGCTCGGGAGTCTCCAGTGCACGCGATATCCAGCCGCACCTGCGGGTCATCTCCAGGCCAGCTTTTCGGCAACTTGCGCACTCCCAGCCGGCTTGGTTGGAGAATTGAAAATGGAGTGCGACAATCAGTTTTTTCTTTCGGCGTCCGACAACCCGCACTGTTGCTTTACGGCCGCCAAAGCCTCCCGGTAAAGCTCTTCCGGACCGCTCGCGGCCAGCGACTCCGGAGTGGCGGGCTTGCCGTCGAGATCCACTCCGCTCACTTCCTGCAAACCCCACAGCAAATAAATGCGATCAATCTCCGCGGCCAATAGCCTGGCTTCCATCTTTTCGTCGGAAGCCTCGCCCGCTTCGACGAATTCCTTCCGCGAGGCTAACTCCCGAATGCGGCGCATCAGCTCTACCCGGCGTCCAAATGACATCTTGGCGATCATATAACTTACCCCGGCCGCCACGGTAGACTCAATCCTCTCAAAGCTCTTATATTCCATCCACCACCAACCAAGCTATCCGAACGCCACCACGATCTCGTTGTTCGCCGTTCCCTGCGCCTTCGATCCTTGAAATTTCCATTGCAGCCTGTTGTCGGTGTCGTCGAACTCCGGCACTACGGGCACCACGCTCATCATGTAGACGCCCACGACCTGGCCGGTTTGCTGCCCAAGTTGAAACATCAGGCTTATCGGGGACTGCTGCCTCGCCGCCTGGTACAGGCCTTGGGTCGCCGCGTCGTCCATTTCATACAGGCTGAACGCCGCGGTCACGGACCGCGGCCCCGGCGCGATCGCCAGCGGCAGGTTGGTCCCAAATTCCTTCGACCTCAGATCTAGGCTATTGTCTAATTCGAATGTCCCGCTCGTGATTGTATAGAACTGGCTGGGCGTAATGCCCAGCCAGGCCTCACCCATATTACCCGGCACGATCGAGTAATCGAAAGCGCCGAGGACCGGCTCCACAGGGAAACTGCTCAGTTGCCCCTCGCCTGCCGTGAAACTGGCGCTGTCGAGCAGGTCTTGCGCCATTCCCTCGAACTCAAACGTGTGAAAATCGCCATTCACCTTGACAGTCATCTTATCCACCGCCGCTCCGCAAAGAATCCGCTGGAGCGCGGTGCTGGGATCCCAATAATCGAATATGCTGACACTCGGTAGCTGTGTCGCCGGAAAATACGAGATACTGGGAGCAATTTCGGTCCCCGCTGCCGGAGCGCTTGAGAATCCGGAGTTCAATTGTACTGTCGTAGCGTTCACGATTGCCGTCACAAACCGAATCTCGCCGTTGCATGACACGCCCTGGGCGACGGCGAGCCCATGCGGCGCCGCGAAAACCAGGGATGTGCCACTCGAACCCGCCGCGGCCGTGCCCCCCGCATACATCGCCGGAGCCGCACCCAAGCTAGCCTGAAAGAGAGGTCCGTAAGCTGGTCCAGCACTCTGCCCGCCCCAGCTCGTCATATAGGTTGTCACATCGAAGCTGGTCGTACGCCGCAGTCCCGCGGGTATTCCCACAAAGGTTCGGCTACCAGTCTTGTCCCGCCGGTCTGCCGTTTCCAGATTATTCTTAGCGGTTAATTTTAGCGCGGGAAACCGGCTCTGCGCCGTAACCGCCGGAGTCTGCCCATAACTGTTTTCCAGTCCAGTGTAGAAGCGGTTAGCATTTGATAAGATATACGAAGACATATTTCTAGTCGCTCACTCCCACGTTGAAAGAGACTTTTCCCACCTGGATGAAGTTCTGTCCGCCGTGCTTCACAGGCCCTAGCGCCGCCTCGTAGCATCCTGCGTAATACATTCCTTCGCCCCAGTCGCCACGATTCTGATCCAGTACCTGGGTTACAGCGTCGGTATACATCTGAAGTTGGTCCTCGACCCCTTCCAGCCTGTCCTGTGAAACCCGCATTTCGATTGCCATCAAGGCAAACCCGGAAAAATTCCGGAACTTTTCCTTGAGCTGGTTCACGATCTTCTCGCAATAAACGTTCACCGCCGGATACACTACGTCCGTGCTGCGTTCCGCCAGTTCGATCGATACGTTCTGCGCCAGTATCTGATTCTGTCCGAGCGCCGGAACAGCTACATTTTCCGCCAGGGCTAGCGTCGCGACACAGGCGTTCAGCCCTTGCGGTGCGCTCAGCAGAGCGACTACTTGCGCGGTGACCGTGCTGCCTACCCATGCCATGATCTAACCTCTTTGAAGGAGCCGCGGCAAAGCGCGGAAATAGTCGGGTGCCTGCCCGTTCCCAGGCGCTTGCCCCAAGGTGGAAACCGGCCCAGGCTGCACCCAAACTTCATCCAGCGCCATTGGCGACGTATTTTGCTGCGCCATTGCCGTAGGCAACAGCCCCACGTACACGTTCCAGCCCGTTGCCTTGGCCGGCCGATTGATTGGCTGCGCCACCAATACGTTGCCCGCCGCCACCGTAAGAGTACTCGGACTGCCGGCCTGGCCATCCTGGCCTTCTGCGTTCACCCACGATACGCTCGCGCAGTAGGTCATTGCCGGTTGGCCCCCGGGAATGGACGTCAGTTGCGGCGGAGCCGCTTGCGGGATGGGGTTCGACGCGATGCCGACCCCGGTTTGAATGAGCTTGTCCATGGCCCACTTCGCCAATTGCTGAAACTGATCCCGCTTGCCCTTATAGCGGTCGTTCAATTGGTCGAAGTACACATCCCGATAAACCAGTGTCAGAGTTTGGAACACGTGCCATAGCTGTAGCGGCGGTGTAACCACGATGTTGTTCAAGCATGGCTCCGGTTGGAGCCAGAACTGCCAGTCGTAGGCGCCGCTGCGTTGCAGCAGGGTCGTCACTTCGATCCCCAGGTCTTGCTGCGCCAGCAACAGCTTTTGGCTGAGATCGATGTTCTCGTTTTGCGCCGTGGCTAGCACGAAGGAATCCTGCACGGCTAGATTCTGAATCGTTGATATTCCGTCCGTGAATAGGGCCATCGCGCCGGCCTATTCTTTACCCTGCTGTGCGCCGCCCTTCAGCTTCCGCAGTTCATTCGGCGAGATGACGGTGAACTGCATCCGCGAAGCCGCCGCGAGTTGGTCCGCTTGCCGCTTAGCCTCCACCTTCTGCTCTTGGAACTCGCGCGCTTCATCGGCCGTTGCTAGACGGGCGGCGCCTTCCACGATCATTCTAGCCGCGATCCGGCGTGGAACCTCGGTGCGCACCCCCTCACGTCCGCCGTCTTGAGTCTCAAGGCTCACCAACACAGCAGACGGATCTTTGAGACTCTCTTCCATCATTCGAATCTTTCTGAAATACACTTGTAGGTCCATGGTTCTCTCTTGTAGGGCCGGCTAACCCGGCCCCTTTTCTCGTTGTCCGCCCGATTTCAGTGCCGCCTGCGACCGCTATGCATTCACCTGAACGCCAAAGTTGTTGCGGATCACCGCACAACCGTACAGCACGTCCACAGTAAACTGCTGCGCCAACGTATTCGGCTGATAGCTCATCACTACGCGCATGCCGAAGTTACCCATCTCCGCGTAGTGCGCCACGGCGCCCGTCCCGTATAAAGGCTGCGGCAGTCTTCGAATAACCAAGCCGATCGCCGGTTTGGTGAAAGCCAGGTTATGGGTCGTCATGGGCGAACTGCCGGTGTACGCGATGAACTGCGATCGCATTACGAAAAAGTCCTTGATTTTCCCCACGGTGCCGTCGATCAAAGCTCGCAGTCCCGCCTCGCCGGCGGTCTGGAATTCGCTGAAACGTTCGATCTGCCGCAGTGCGGAGTATGTCGCGGCGTCCACTACGAGAAATTTCGGCTCGGACGAAGGAACCATCGCTGTAAAAAGCTCGCTCTCCGCTTGGTCGATCACCGCCTCCACCAACGGAGTACCCGGCGTACCCACCGGCGTGTTCGCCGTAAACCCGGCAAACAGGTTCAGCAGGCTTGTTTCGATGCTCTGGGCGATCGCCACGACCGCCGGCTGCATGTATACCTGCAGTAAGTCCGGAACTGCGAGCACCTTGGTTACATCCGGTATCTGAAAAGTCGCTTCAGCGTGCGTGTTCAGCACAATCTGCGCGTTTCCCAGATTCGGATTCTGCGTTTGCACGGTTCCACCCTCTGCGATGTTGTTGGCTACCAGCACCGGAGGAATCGGTATGTTCACCGTATCCCCGGCCTGCGCCAACACTGGTTCATAGTCTCTGTTGACCAGGTTACCCATGACTAGGTTCCCGACCAAGGCGGGCAGAGCGTCTGCCGCCACCAGCTTCACAATCGCGCTGGCCACATTAGCTGATGTAATTATCGCCATTCATTCTCCTAAGTTGACTAGGCTCTTGTGCCCGTCCTTTGAATTCAGGCATTCCTGCCTGTCGTGCCTATATGCCGCGCAGATTTTGCGAAGCAACGCGCAGAATTTCCTTCCGCACTCTTTCCGTCTGTTCGGAACTCATCCCCGGCCGGATGTTTTCGATGTCCACGCTTTCAGTGTTTTCCCGCGGCGCCTTGTGCGCGCCCGTGATTCCCGATCCACCCGGTATCCTGGCCGGCAGAAATTCCGGGTTCTCGCTGACGAAATTGCTCAGGTACTCTTTCAGGGGCACTTCGCCGTCGTCGCTGTGCGCCAGCAGCCGGCCGTCATCCGTGCGGAATACGCCCTCGTGCACCGCACGATACGCCAAGTCGACTTTCGCTACCCCCAGCCGCTGCAACTCGGCGCGGATGGACGCGCCTCTCTCCGCCTGCTCCGCGGCCTGCCGGCTCCGCTTGCTCTCTTCTTCCACTTCGTTCAGCCGCCGCTCCAGTTGCTCGCGGCGCCGGCGTTCTTCCACCAGTTCTGTCTTATAGGCCGGTTCGCTCTTGGCCTGCTGCTCCTGGAAGAATTCTTGAATTGCCTGCTTCACAATCGCTTGTACGTCTGTCTCTTCCATAACCCCTCTTTAGCTCTGTGCCTCTATCTCCTGCGCAATCTGAGTCTTGATCTCCTGCCGTACGTCCGAAAGAAACTTGAACGCAAGTTTCTTGAATACCTGTTTCTTCAGAGTGTCGGATTGAATCCCCAAGGTAAGCAGCTTCCGCGCGTCGTCGAGTTCGCTGCTGAAATCGGCGATATCGAATTCGTCCAGACCTGAAACATCGATCGAAATATTGTCCTGGCGCGTTGCCGCGATGGCACGCAAGACTTGCTTCATGGTCTCTTTGACTGCGTCTCCGTATGCCCGCAGCACTTCCTGCGTGATGCTGAAGTCCCTTTGCTTGCTGGCGCCCGATTGCTGCTGGCCCGATGAATCCGACCCGGCGGCATGCGTGATTAGATAACTTACCCGGTAGATTTCGTCTTTGAGCTGGACCAGATTGTCGGCGGCGATTTGATAAACTTTGCCCTCCGGTTCGGTCCACCCAAATCGGTCGCCGGGAGCGAGTTGGATAAAGTAGGAGTCGCCCACGATCTGGTTCCATTCACGATCCGAGTAGATCACCGGAGACGCGAACAAACCCATCGTCAGCGCCCACGCCAGCGCGTTTGACTTGTTAAAGTGCTCCAGTTGCAGTAGGGCGGCCTTATTCATCAACCAAAGACCTTCGGTCACGCGCAAGGTGAAAATCGGCACCCGGTTCTGGCCCGCCAACCCGTGCAGGCCTTCGTCCACCAAACGTATTTCCTTGTTTTTCTGTTGTTGATAGACTTGGTAATTCTGGCGGTCGTAGTAGATCCAGCGGGTCTCCCGGATCCACTCACTCTCGGTGACTTTGGACTTGCGCAGTGAGGACGTCCGGATCACCGCCCAATCCAGGCCGCCGCGGTCGTCGTAGTTCCAGTTAATCAGTTCCTCGGGCGAGTAGTCCACCAGGTACGCGCGCGATCGACCCACCGCATCCTCCTCCGCGCGGTTACTGACCGACACGGGCGAGCGTGGAAAGTCGACGACGATATAACTCCGTCCCTGTACTAAGGTTTGCACGATCCGTTGGCGGAAGAACTCGGCCATCGAAGTACCTTTCAGATCGCAATCCTCGGCGAAAAGGTTGTAGAAACCCTTAGCCGCGTCGTCGCTGCCGTCGAAAATCAATGCCGCCTCGCGCCTCATCAGCGTTGCGGCGTACCAGTCGATAATCGAACCGATATAGTTTTCATAGAAGACCCGGCACAGCCGCTCTGCATAAATGTCGCTGGGTTCCTTGTGCCGGCGCACCAGGTACTCGAAGGCGTTCTCCCGCATTTGTTCGCCCCCGGCGTAAAGATCCCTGTACTTTTTCCACATCGCCTTCTTGGCGGCATACTCGGGATGCTCTCGGTCGATATTCACCATCTGTTCCTCAAATCAGCCGTTCCCGATGTTCGCCAAGTGCTGGTTGCGGTCTGCACTCCTGCCACAGCAAGTAGCCCAGCGCGTCCGAAAGATGTGTTCGGCGGCGGTCCTTCTCCTTGTCGATTGCATTGCTATCCGCCTTGTATGACACTTGCTCGAAGTCTTTAATCAACTCCTTGCACTTAGGGTCCACCCATAAGCTGGTCTCGCCGCTCGCGGTGCGTAGCTTAGCGTTGGTCAGCGTGATCCGTTCTCTTACGCTTGGGTTGGCTTTCGGTACCTTATACGTCAACCTTGCGCCGTAGTTCATTCGGAAGTACTCTCGTACGATCTGGTAATCGGAAGCGCCGGTACTGTGCTGGCTGTTCCCCGATGCGTCGCCATACACTACAACACCGCTTCCGTGATTGGGGAATCTACTTTCAAATTCTTCGCAAGCTTCATGGGTGCTGGCATGCCGCAGAGCCAACTCGTCCAACACGAACACTGTCCGGCCCTCGATCTGCGTCACGATGGATGACATCGGGTCCACGTTGAAATCGAGCGCCCATAAGAGCGGGTAGGTCGGATTCACGTGTAGGCTCTTGACATTTTCGCCCCGATTGAAGGAGGTGTATACAAGTCCGCCCTGCATGCTGATGTACCGCCCTAGCGCTTCTTGTTGATAAAAGGTGTCGTCGTAGCTCTGCTTTAGGCGTTCGTAGAAGTCTGGAACCTGTTCGAGTAAGTACTTGTTTTCGTTGGGCGTCGCGACAATAGCGGTGTATCCCGCAACCGGATCCGCGATGAATTTCTGATAGACCCAATCATAGCCTTTTGGAGTCCACGCTGCAAAACCGCAGAGCCTATTGGCTTGTGTGTCGCGTAGCCGTCCTTCCAACCGTAACCACGCGCCTTCCGGCGAGTAGGTCAGTTCATCCAGCCCGAACCATGCCAGGTTAGTGCCGCGCAGCCGTTCAAAGTCGTCCACGGGACGGAATATGATGCGCGACGCCGTTTCCTTCATGGTCAGCATATTTTCCGCCTTGTTGTATATGTACGGAAGGTCCCAACCATCCAGAAGCTCAAACAACGCCGCCTGCGTGGCGTCGCGTAACATCGGATACGTGGGAGCCCCGATCAGACCCAGGCGGCCTTTATTCTTGTAAGAGAGTCGGATTGCCTCAAAGCAGAGCGCCTGGCTTTTGCCGGAGCCGATAGGCCCGGAGAACCCCTTGAATCGCGATGCACAGCGGTGAAAGGCGGCTTGTGATGGCAGTTCCTCATAGATTATGTTCTTGTCAAGGAATTCGACATCGCCGGTTTTACCCATCGCATCCTGACTTCGCACGGCTTGTCTGCATCCAGTTCCTTTTCGATCGGCAATAATCGTACGAGGTCCGCCGGCATTGCCTGTTTATCAGCTCTTTTCAGCTTTGCCTCGATGGCCGCAATCGCTTTATTGACGATCTGCACTCTGTGCTGCCGCTGTCCTGTCATCTTCAAACTTTTATTCCCGATTTGAGGCTACCATCCTGTGTCTCGCCGTCGTTTCGCGACTGCGGTTTAAGTAGCAGATTCTGAACGCAAAGATTATATTTCTCGGTGTGTGAACGACAAATGGTCCGCGGCCGCAACGGCGTACGAAAAAAAAATTCGTCGGAAGAATCTGTCGGTAAGGTTCAGGCAGCTTGCCAAGTTAATGATAAAGCGTTGGTGCGGTGACTTGGAGGGTTCGGAAACCGTAGGACTGTTTCATAGTGACTGTTGCTTAGTTGTTCAGACTTTCGATTGCGCCGTTGGAACGGTTCGACTTTTGGCTGATGGCTTGTAACCTGACCGTAATCGCCGTGGAGTCGGCCAAAATGAACTGGAAGCGGGCGATGGCCTATGCTAGAACGGCAGGGGCAATTCAAGCTGAAGCGTGGGAGGCGACGGCGGTGACCGCAGCCTCTATGCCGATCAACGCTCAATTGCCGCCCGCTTTGGTATAAACTCGAAAATGATCTAAATGGCGAATCAAGGATCGGATCGGCGCGCGGTATTGCGGATGCTGGCGAAGGCGGCCGCTGCCAGCCAGTTCCCGGGCTTCAGCCGCTGGGTGTTTGGTCAACAGCATGAGCATACTGGGAATGTCGCCCCGCCGCCGCGCGCGCCGAACTACCAGCCGTCGTATTTTTCGGCGTTTGAATATCGCACGATCGATATTTTGACCGGCCTGATCATTCCCCCGGACGAGAGCCCCGGCGCCCAAGAGGCAGGCGTTAGTGAATTCATCGACTTCCTGGCGGCGCATGGCGAGGAGGAGATCCGCCAACCGATGCGCGACGGCCTGAAATGGCTGGATGCGACCGCCAAGAAGGACGATGGCGCAAGCTTTGCGGTGCTTTCAAATAAGCAGCAGACCGAAATTCTGAAGACGGTCGCGTATCGGGACGGCGCGGCGCAAGGCGATAGCGAGGGGCAAGCGTTCTTCCGCCTGATTCGGCGCTACACGGTGATGGGTTACTACACCAGCCGCGCCGGACTCACTGCACTGGACTATCCAGGATTACAGTTCTATACCGAGTCGCCCTCTTGTCCGCACGCCGGCGATCCGGAACACCGGCGCCTTCCGCCGCCAAGAGTTTAAAATGCAAAATCGGATCTACGACGTAATTGTGATCGGGACGGGCGCGGGCGGCGGGATGGCCATTCACACCCTGTGCCAGGCGGGGGCGAAGGTTTGCGCACTTAACGCCAGCCGCCGCCTGAACCCGAGCAAAGACTTCCGCAACCATCGAAAACCCTATGATATGCCGTTCCGCGGCTTCGGCGAGCCGGCCAAGCGTAAGAACTGGATTGGCTACATGGACAACGAGTATACCGAGGGCATTTGGGAACATGAGATCGTTTTCACGACGGCTCCGGGGACCGAATGGACTTGGCGGCGCTGCTTCGCCGTGGGCGGTAAGACTAATTTCTGGGGGCGATCGTCGGCGCGCTTCGGCGATATCGATTTTCGCGCCGCCAGCCGCGACGGATATGACGTCGATTGGCCCATTGCCTACGCGGAGATCGCGCCTTATTACAGCCGCGTAGAGCGCATGATCGGGGTTGCGAGCACGGTTCAGAATCGGCCGAGCAATCCGGACGGGGAGTATCTACCGCCGATGAACTTCCGCTGCATCGATCGCATTCTGGAGAGCGGATCGCACAAAGTGGGCATTCCGTATTTGCCCGACCGTATCGCGCAGCTTACGGTGCCGCATGCTGGGCATCCTTCTTGTCATTACTGCGCAAATTGCACGGAAGGCTGCGATGTGGGCGCATTTTTCTCCACGCCGTGGTTCTTTCTGCCCGCCGCGGAGAAGAGCGGCAATCTGGATCTGCGCACCAATACGCTCTGCAAGAACATCCTGGTGGATGAGAATGGCCGCGCGAAGGGAGTCGCCTACATCGACCGGAATACCAAGCAAGAGTTCGAGGTGTATGGCAAGAATGTGGTTCTTGCGGCTTCGTGCGTGGAGTCCGCGCGGATTGTTTTGAATTCGAAGTCGCGGCACTGGCCGGACGGAGTCGCCAATTCCAGTGGGCAAGCCGGGCGCAACCTGTGCGACCATCTTTACGGCACCACGGCGCGCGGCTACTTTCCGCAATTGCTCGGGCAGCCGAGTTTTCCGGATAACGTCTCTTCGAGCACGGTGGCCTGGATGCCGCGCTGGCAGAACCTGGAAAACCCACGACAGGAGAAGTTCATTCGCGGCTACTCGGTTTACCCGGACGGCGGCTGCGGCGAGTTTCCGTGGTATTTCGATGAGATAGAAGGTTTCGGCCGGGAGTACAAGCGCCAGATCAAGCGACGGTATCCTACGCCGGTCAGTTTTTATATTCAGGCGCCCACGCAGCGCAGCGAGGCAAATTATATGGATATCGATCCGGTGGTGAAGGACGCTTACGGGATCCCCGCCGCGCGGCTGCACTTTGAATGGGACAAGAATACATTGCTGATGTGGGAGCACGGAAAGTATTCGTGCGAGCAACTGCTGCGTGCCAGCGGCGCGGAATATTTGGGCGCAGCGGCGGAGCCGGATACGCCGGGCACCAGTTTACATGAGACGGGAACCCTGCGCATGGGGAACGATCCGAAACGGTTTGTGACTAATCGCTTCGGACAGGCGCACGACGTTCCTAATTTGTATGTGTGCGATGCGAGCGTGTTTCCGAATTGCACCGATAAGACCACCACGATTTCGATTCTCGCGTTTACGCTGCGTACGGCGGAGTATCTGGTGGAGAATCTGAAGAAGGGTTAGGGGGCCAACGCCGTCGATTCAGCGGTTTGCGCCTTTTTGCGCTCATATGGATCCCGCTAAGCTGCACTCCCGGGTAGTGCGGCAGGCCACTTGACCGTGGCCCATAGTAATCGTCGCCGTCGGACGTTGACCGGGCTCGGGAGCGCCGCGCGGCAAGGATCTGGATCAAGCCGCCCGCCTGCGGATTTCAACATGATTCCGGAGTATATAACGAAATCACGAGAAACCAGTGATAGTGCGACGCGACGAGGCGGTGGCCGGCGGACGAGGGCGTCCGCCCCACTTGACGTCTGAGCCTTAGCTGGCCGCCGAAGCAGCGGCTCTCGCCAGGGTGGTATTGGTGGTGCTCCAGACCTTGCTGACGTTGCTGCCAGCCGTGGTGAACAGGGCAGCGGACGATAGGGCTACGAACGCCAACAGCAACGTATACTCGATCAGATCCTGGCCGCTTTCGTCACGCCAGAAGCCCGCGGCTGTTCCTATCAGAGCTTGCCTTCCCTTCTCGAATGATTTCGTCATATATATCTAGTTTATGGCCTCCCTTTCAGAGTCACAAGCTACGATTAGTTTAATACCTACTATCAGTTTTGAGAGTACTAACGAAAGTACTACGGTTTGTTCCGTACGCGAAGCGGCATGGTCTGCCCCACGAAAACTGAACAATTGGGAACGGTATTGGGGTTATGTAAGCGCGGGCACGTCCATCCAGGAGCGCGCGGCGGCGCTTGACAGCTCTGCATCGAGGATCTGCAGTTGGCGCAAGCCGTCCACGAACTGTGGATACTCGATGGGGGCGGCTGCGTCTTCCACCGACCGATAGAAACGGCGGAACACCTGTTTGAAGGTGTCGTCATAGCCCTCGCTGTGGCCTCCCGGCAAGTCGGCATAGGGACGCGCCGCGGGCAGCAACAGCGCGGGGTCCTTGATGATGATCTGGTTGGGCGTGTTTCGGTGGCCGATCCACAACTCGTCGGGCCGCTCCTGATTCCACGCGACCGACGCCTGGCTGCCGTAGATTTCAATACTCAACCCGTTCTTGCGGCCGGCGTTGACCTGGCTGGCGGTGAAGGCGCCCCGAGTGCGATCGCCCATCCGGAACAGCACCGCCCCGAAATCCTCGGTGTCGATGGGCACCTCGTCGTAGTCTTCCGGGCTGAGGGTCTTGCCGGCAAAGGTTTCGATGGATTTCTTGGGCCGTTTGCGGGTCTTGTGGAACGTTTGCAGATCCGCGCACACAGACGTGATGCGCTGGCCGGTGACGTGTTCGGCCATATCGCACCAGTGCGAACCGATATCGGCCATACAGCGGGAGGGGCCGTTGCGCTGGGACTCGATGCGCCAGTTGTAATCCGTGTCATAGAGCAGCCAATCCTGCGAGTAAGTGCCTTGCAGCACCAAAATCTCGCCCAACTCGCCTGCCTCGCGCATGCGGCGCATCTGCTGCACCATGGGGTAGAAGCGCAGGTTGTGAAACGTGCAGTTGCGCAGATTTTTCTCCTGGGCCAGGGCGACGAGCTTGCGCGCGTTCTCCACCGAAGTGGAAAGTGGCTTCTCACAGATGACGTGTTTGCCGGCGTTAAGCGCGTCTGTAACCATTGGGAAGTGCAGCGCGTTCGGCGTACACACGTGGACCACATCCACCTCGGGATCGTCCAGAATCTGATGGTAATCGCTGGCGGTCTTTTCGACGTGGAACTCCTCACCCAGGCGGCGGGCTTTCTCCTTCTGGCTCTCGCCGATGGCGTATACCTGGACGAAGCCCAGGCGGCGAATGCCTTCCAGGTGCACGCGGCCCACGAAGCCGGTGCCGAAAACCGCTGCTTTCAAGCGATGCATCATTGATTGCCTCTTTTCCGAAGTGACTAATTTAACGCAATTGCCGATAGAATGGTATGCAAGATGGTGGTCCGCATCCGCTTTGGAAAAGGTTCGAAAGTCGACCGCAAGCGGCGTAAGAACCGGCGGGTGGCGATGGCGTTCGCCACGTTCCTCACGCCAGCGGCCGTAATGGCGGGGGCGCTCGGCATCTGGCGCCTGGCGGAGGATCCGCACTGGGCCAGCGACTTCGCAATCCGGCAGGGCTTGTTTTCGCACTGGCAGGTATGGTTCGCTTTCGCGGGTGTGCTGCAAACCGGCTCGTATCTTTTGAACCGCTACGGCCGGGCCGAGGGCTAGCTATGGGCGATCCATGCGCACAACCCGCCGTTTGCAGGTTTCGCCCGCGAGTTGAACGGTGTCCGTCACGGTGAACCCCGCCTTCATGAAGGCGCGTAGCGATCTGAGGTTGTCCTCCGCGGGATCGGTAATTACGCCGCTGACGCAAAGCTCCGCAAAGACGATTCGACCGAGAAACTCGCGGATTATCATCGGCCCCAGTCCCAAACCCGTCATCTCAAGTTCCCCAATTCCCAGGTCGATGCCGGCCGCAGCGGGTTGCCCTTAGCTGCAGTGCGTGCGCGGGATAATCGGACCAGTGATACCACTGAATCCACCCGACCGGCCGTCCCGCAAGTTCGATCGTGAAGACGTGTGTAGGCTCAGCGCCATCCACGCGTGGGCCGTATTTGGCCTCGACACCCGCAAGATCGAGGGGCTCATGCCACCAGGCGTCCACGTGGGGGGCGGATAGCCAGTGCTGCAGCAGAGGAAAGTCCGATCGGCGAAGCGGCCGGAAGGAGATGAGAGCATGTATCAAAGTATTCGATTCTCGATGTGCGGCCCGACGCAGCAAGACCGGCCGCCGCATTGTAGAGGAGTTTAACTCCTACGCGGTGGAACAATCAGAACCTGCGAACTGATGGCCAGCTACTGGCCGACCCCAGTCGGCAACGATCCTTTTTTCAAAGAGCACAAGAACGCCCGCCCAGTCTGCTCTCGGCACCGGAAAGACGGTATTTGGCGCCATCCGGATGCGCGTGCTACTTCAGCGTGTACACGGCCCGGTTGGCCGACTCGCGGGAGACGTGGAGGGTAATTTCATTGTGCTTGCCGGTTTCGAGAGTCTCGGCGGGGAGCGGCGCGGTCTGCTCCACAGTCAGCTTCGCCTCCGCACCTGCCAGACGCACGGTACGCTTCCAATCTTTTCCGCTGAATTCGAGCGCGCCATCGGCAGCGCGTACTTCCACTGGACCCATGCCGGCGAAGGCGCCGCCTTCCGGCAGCACATTCAGACCGTTCGGCGCGGAATCCTTCCAGGTGAACTCCAGCCATCGGCCGCCATCCTGGGCCGAAAAAATCGCGCGCGCTTTCTGGTTTTCGAGCACCCACTCGGGTGAACCGTCGCCATCCAGGTCCGCGGACCACGCGATTGCCTGCCCGCGCGGGATGACCAGGAATCGGGCCGGAACTTCCAGATTTGTGCCACCGGAGAACCGCAGCACCCAGTCGTGCAGACCGGGCTCGACGCCATCGGGGAACACGCGAAGATCCAGCACGCGATCCATGATGGCGCCGGAATTCAACTCCGCTTTGGGCGGCAGGAATTGAAAGCCCTCTCCAGCGGGCGCGATGTAGTAGGTTTGGATTTCCGGTGAGTTGTTGCGGACATTCACGTCCACCGTACGGCCCGCGGTGGCGTCGATGGGGATGATGGCGGGCTCCACGGCCAAGTCCGCGGCAGCGCCGAAGTGCAGCCGAATGCCATCCGCCAGATGCACGGATGCGGGCCGGAACAGTTGCAAGTGGGCGCGGCCGAGCGGCACGCCATCCCCCTCGATCGCCAGATCGGCCCATTCGCCGTGCAGGGCGTCGGTGGGTACATCCAGCGCATAATCGATTTCCAGGGGCGACTTCCTGGTGGGCGTGGCGGCGAAGCCTTCCGGCAGGCGCAGGCGTGAGCGATCCGCAAGCTGTTCGGAAGAGTATGAAGTGGAGATGGCGTTTGCGCGGCCGATGATCAAGCGCTTGGCGTCCTCGAAGAAGGCGGAGTGCTCCGGCGCTTCGATGGCCAGCGCCACGCGAATCTGGCTGGCTGGCCCTTTTCCCTGCGGGATCTTCAAGCGGACGCGCAGGGTCTTCTCGTCAAAATCGAACTCGGCGAGATGCCCTCCCGCCAGGTAGGGTCCGCTGGGGCGGCGCGCCAGTTGCAGCACAGCCACGGCCGGAGCCGGCGCGGCGAACTCCATGGCCAGCGCGCCATTTTCGAATTCGACGGTCTGCAATTCCGCCGTGGCGTATACAATATGTTCGGCGTTGGAGAATGCCGTACATTCGCGGCAAAGCCCCGCTCCGCCCAGCGAGACATTCACGGGCAGCCATACGGTTTCGTGCGCACCGAGATCCACGTTTTCGATTGCGACCGAATGCTTGGTGAACGGGTCCCACGCCCGCAACGTGTTGTGGAACGGCTGGCGGCTTTGGTTGGCGACGCTGACCGCGGAAGCCACGCCTGGCACGCGCGAAACCACCTCCGTGGCCGTCACTCCAGGCGGGAGTTTGCCCGCCGCAAGCCTCACCGGGTAGGCGCGTTCCGGTTTCATGCCGGGCAACAGCGCCCCCCAATGCCGCATTAGAGCGGCGTTGCGGCGAAGGGGCGCTACTGTAGGCCGCTCGTCGCCGTTGAGCGAAACCGCACCGGCGCGATACAGCGGACCGCCCGGCCGTTCCCAGCCAACGGGGTAGAGTGTATCCTCGATATCTTCCCAAAGCAGCGCGCCGGCCGCTGTGGCGAGCGTCTGGCGGCTGCGGGTCATGGCCGCCGGGTCATGCGCGGATACCACTGTCACGGGCAGAGGCGGCCCGGGCGTATCCGGAAAACCTGGGTTCATGCCGGCGCCGCCTTCCACAAAAGCGATCGGCCCGCCGTGTTTCTCCGTCTGGGTCGCCAGCAAATTCGACAACTCTTGCAGCCACGCCCTAGCGGTCTTGCGGTCCTGCGTTAGACCCTGCTGATAGCCACGCGGATAGCCGTTGTTGACCCAGCCCTTCACCGGAGGCAGGGGGCGGATCCAGGCGCGCATTTCCAGCCGGCGCAGCAGCCGGATGAGTCCGAGCAAATCGCGGCGCGGGCTGGTGGCGCCGGTGAAGTCGTATTCGCCACCGTCCACCTGGTGCCAATTCCACGGAATGGAGAATTCCACTGTGCGGATTCCGACGGTTTTCAGCCAGACCAACTCGCGCTCCCACAGTGTCCGCGGATACAGGTAGTAAGGGAATTCGACGGCTTGCACGAAATCGGGAGGTGCGGCGGGCTCCGCAGCGGGCAGCGCCGCCGCGAAAGCCAGCAGCAACAGAAGCACGCTCCTGAGCACCCTCATTAAACGGACCTGCGCAATCGGTAATCCTCGACCAAGGGCATACGCACCACTTTGCACATTTCAAATAGACGCGAGCGGGCGCGGGAACCGATACGGTCGGCCAGAGAAGTTTTGTAATCCGGTTTACCCAGGGTGTTCCGGTCGATCATGACGCTGCCCGCGTCGGGGTCCGGCAGGTTGGTGGTGGCGATTAGGGGCTTCTTGTTATTGCAGCGATAGGTGATGATGCTGGTGACCGTATCTTCGACCCAATCTGTGACGCGGTGCGCGCCCAGATCGTCGAGCAGGAGAGTTTCGGTATCGAGTGCGAAGCGGTAGGCCTCGCGGTCGGCCGAGCCGGAGGCCTGGTTGTAACCGGCGCGAATGCGGTCGAGCAGGTTCTGGTAATCGAAGAAGAGACCTTCGAATCCGCGCGAGATCAGGATGCGGAGGGCGGCCACGGCCAGATGCGTCTTCCCGGTGCCGGGCTCGCCGACCAGCAGGAGCCCCAGGTGCTTGCCGGTGGGAAATTCGCGGGAGAAGGACTTCACCGTGAGCAGCACATTGGCCAGTTCGCGGCTGCCAATGGGGTTGTCCCGGGGCAGCGCGAAATTGTCCAACGATGCGTTGCGGTAGAGCGGCGGGATGGCGGCATTTTCTTCCAGCCGGCGAGCGCGCTCGCCGGAGACGCAGTCGCAACGTTGCGCGCCGGAGAGGTCGGCGCGTTCGATGATTTTCCAGCCGCTGCCGCCGCAGTCGGGGCAGACGGTTTCGGTGGGCATGATGTTCTATTATCGCGCGCGTAAGCAGGCGGCGGCAGAATGCGGCGTACTGCGCAAATGTACCCGCTCTGCAAGCTGCTATAGACTCGCGGCACGCGTGAGGCGATCCAGGACTCCGGCCCATTCGGGCGCGTTGGGCGGACGCTCGACGGCGATCCAGTCCAGATTCCTGAGATCCAGCCGGTGCAAGGCGGCATACAGCGCCGCAGCGTAGGCGGCGGGTTCCGCGGGCATCTCGCGGCCGAGTCGCAACCATTCTCCGCGGCCGTCGGGCGGTTCGTCGCCGGCGGCCAGCAGCACCAGTAGTGCGCGCGGCCGGTAATGTTGCGAGTGCATGCCTGGTGATGGATGCGCTCCGCCCGCTACGACTTCCGCGATGCGCACGGGGCCAATCAGCTCCTCGATTTCCGGCAGTGGAATCAGGCCGGGGCGTAGTAGCACCGGCTCCGGACCGGCCAGCGACAGTACGGTCGATTCGATGCCGACGGTGGCGGGACCGCCGTCGAGAATCAGGTCAACCGCGTCGCCCAGCGATTGGCGCACGTGATCCGCGGTGGTCGGCGAAAGGTGTCTAAAGGGATTGGCACTGGGCGCGGCTATGGGAACGCCGGCGGCGCGAATTAGGGCGAGCGCCAACGGATGAGACGGCGCCCGCAACCCGACCGTAGCGAGTCCCGCCGTCACGATATCGGGAATCGATGGCTGTTTCGGCAGGACCAGGGTCAAAGGTCCGGGCCAATAGCGGCGCGCGAGGCGATCGGCGTATTCGGGCCATTCCAGCACCAGGTTACGCGCCATCTCGATTGAATCCACATGCACGATCAATGGACTCTCTCGCGGCCGCCCCTTCGCAGCGAAGATGCGCGCCACAGCCGCGGCATCGAAAGCATTCGCCCCGAGACCGTAGACCGTTTCGGTAGGGAACGCGACCAGCCCGCCGCCGCGAATCAGGGCCGCGGCTTGTTGCAGATTCTCCGCGTCTCCGTGTCGCCGTGTCTCCGCGTCGTAGCTCACTCCGGCAGATCGTCCTTGGCATCGCCGGCGATCTTGCCCGTCTTGCGAAAGACCAGGTAGGCGTGGATCAGCGGCTCGATGTCGCCTTCCAGCACGCGGTCGACGTCGCCGATGGCCAGCTTGGTGCGGTGATCCTTGATCATGCGGTAAGGCGCTAGGACGTAGCTGCGGATCTGGCTACCGAAGTTGATATCCAGCTTGGTGGCTTCGGTCTTGGCGGCCTCCACGCGTTTTTTCTCCAGTTCGAACTCATACAGGCGCGCGCGAAGCTGCTTCATGGCGCTATCGCGGTTCTTGTGCTGCGAGCGCTCATTCTGGCACTGCACCACGATGTTGGTCGGCAGGTGTACGATGCGCACCGCGGAATCGGTCATGTTGACGTGCTGGCCGCCCGCGCCGCCGGAACGGAACGTATCGATGCGCAGATCATCCGGCTTGATGTCGATCTTGATCTCGTCATCTACCTGCGGGTAGACGAACACGGAGGCGAACGAGGTGTGGCGGCGGGCGTTGGCGTCGAAGGGCGAAATGCGCACCAGGCGATGTACGCCGATCTCGGACTGCAGCATGCCGTACGCGTTCTCGCCGTTGATTTCGAAAGTGACGGACTTGATGCCGGCGCCTTCGCCCTCCAGCCGGTCGGTGATCACGGTGGCGAAGCCGTCGCGCTCGGCCCAGCGCAGATACATGCGCAGCAACATCTCGGCCCAGTCCTGGCTTTCGGTGCCGCCGGCGCCGGGGTGAATGGTCATGATGGCGCTGCGCTGATCGTTTTCGCCGGAGAGCAGCATGGCGGTTTCCACGCGGTCGATGAACTGCGCGAAGGTTTGGAGATCGCGTTCGATATCGCCGTTGACGTTTTCGCCCTCGCGCGCCAGTTCGAACATCGTGTCCAGATCGGAGGTGAGCGCGGCGATGCGCTGCTCGTTGCCGAGGCTCTCCTCGATGCGCTTGCGCTGCTGCATGATCTTCTGGCTCTTGCCGGGCTGGTTCCAGAAGCCGGGCGCGGCGGTCTGTTCTTCGGTTTCCTGAAGCTTGGATTTCAGCGCGGGGACGTCAAAGATACCTCCGCACAGCCAATGCCTGTTCGCGGAGGGGGGTGTACTGGCGTTCTAACTCGTCAAGCGGGGTCATTTCAACTCTATGATAGCATCAGCGCTTTCCGGCGGACGGCTGCGCCTGGGCGGCCTGTAGACTTGCCTGCACACCGGCCTGCATGCACGGATTCCACTGGCCGACGTGCCCGAAATTCAATACTGCCACCACGCCGCAACGCGCGTCTCCTTTGCGCCTGCGGTGGACGATGGTGCGCTCGCAGCCGCCCGATTCCGCGGCGCAGCGGTACACGTCGCCGCTGAGCCCGGGGCGCTTGTATACCAGATTGAGTTGTCCGCAGAACGGGCACTTCATGTCACCGATGGGATGATACTTCATGCAAATGCTCCTTTGCCTGACGGCATAAAAACATTATGCACTATTCCTGTTTCGGCGTAAAGCGGCGGAGGCCGTTGCCCAAACGGACGGTACAATAAATTCTTATGTCCTGGTCAACCGTCCGGGTGCCTGCCTCCAGCGCCAACCTCGGGCCGGGCTTCGATGCCCTGGGTCTCGCGCTCGCGGTGTATCTGGACTGCCGCTTCCGTTCCAGCGACCGCCTGTCCATCAGCGTCACGGGGCGCGACGCCGGCGCCATCTCCACGGGCGAGGACAATCTCATCTGGCAGACGGCGCTCTCAGTGGCGGCCGATGTGCGCATGCCATTGGCGCCCATCGAGCTCGTGATCGATAATCGGATTCCCCTCGGCAAAGGTCTGGGGTCGAGTGCCGCCGCGCTCACTGCCGGCGTGGTCATCGCCGATCGCCTGTTGGGCCTGCGATGGCGCCCGCCGCGCATTTTGGATGAAGCCGCGCGCCTGGAAGGCCATCCCGACAACGTAGCCGCCTGCGTCCTGGGATCCATCGTGGCGAGCGCCATCGATTCCGGAGGCGCGGTGCGCGCCGTGCGCCTGGAAATGCCCGCGCGCTTTGGAATGGCGCTGGTGGTGCCGGATTTCGTGCTGCCAACCGTGGAAGCGCGCGCCGTGCTGCCCTCCTGCTACAGCAAAGAGGACGCGGTGTTCAACGTCCAGCGGGCCGCTCTCCTGATCGCGGCGCTGGCGGCCGGAGCTACTTCGGCATTTCCAGCGGCGCTGGAAGATCGCTTCCACCAGCCCTACCGCGCGGCGTTGGTGCCGGGGCTGAAGGATATTCTAAAACTTCGTGCGCCGGGCCTATTGGGTTGCGCCCTGAGCGGCGCCGGGCCTTCCATTCTGGTCTTCTACGAGCGCGGGTACGAAGGCGTCTGCGACTTGGTGCGGCAGATCTTCGAGCTGCATGGACACGCGGCGGAAGTCCTGCTGACACAGATCTCCGCGCACGGCTATGAACTCATTTAGCCTCGCGTGGCTTCTTCGAACATCCCCGTCTGGCGGTTCTTGCGGACCGCGTTCCACGCGAAATAGCGGCCGTTCATCGCCAGGTACACCCCCTGCGGCAGCGTCTGCGCAAATGCCAGCGCGCTGCCCAAATTAAAAAGACCGTCCGAACTGCCGAACTTATAGGGAATCATCGCCCCGGTCAGAACGATGGTCTTATCGGCGATACCGCCAGCCAGCACGCCGGCGGTCTCGACCATAGTGTCGGTACCGTGCGTGATCACGATCCGGTTTTCGGGCGCGTTCCGGCATTGCTGCAAGATGATCTGCCGGTCGCCGTCCGTCATGCGCAGACTGTCGATCATCATCAAGGTTCGGATTTCGACATCCAGGTTGCTCCTGCCGAGCTTCAACATTTCCGGCAGGTGCGAATCTTTGAAGAACAACTCGCCGGTCAGCTCGTTGTAATTCTTGTCGAATGTTCCGCCGGTGACGAAGATTCGAATCGGTTCCATCCTAAGCGCCGCCCCGCTTATAACCAGACTCCAGATTCGGGAGAAACGCGGTCAGCAGGCCAATGGCCGGCAGGAACGAGCATACCCTGTAGACAAAAGCGATGCTGGTGGCATCCGCCAGCCAGCCCATGACCGCTGCCCCGACGCCTGCCATACCGAACGCCAAGCCAAAGAACAGCCCCGATATCATGCCGATCTTGCCGGGCACCAGGTCATGCGCGTAAACGATGATGGCGGAGAATGCCGACGCCAGTACCAGCCCGATCACGATGGTGAGCACCGTGGTCCAGAACAGGTTGGCGTAGGGCAGCACCAGCGTGAAAGGCAGAATTCCCAGAATGGAGCACCAGATCACGTACTTCCGGCCGATCCGGTCGCCAACCGGGCCGCCAATGAAAGTCCCGGCGGCCACCGCGCCCAGGAATACGAACAGATGGATCTGCGCGGATCGCACCGGCACGTGGAAACGGCTCATCAGGAAGAAGGTGTAATAGCTGGTAAGGCTGGCGAGATAGAAATATTTCGAGAAGACCAGCGCCATCAGCACCGCCAGCGCGACGCCGGTCTTCCGCCGCGACAGTTGCGGTGCGCTGTGGTACAGGGCCGCGGCGGCCTTCGCCCGAACCGCGCCGTGGCTCTTGTACCAGACTCCGATGCGAGTTAATACGATGATGGCTAGCAGCGCCGCCGCGGAGAACCAGGCAATGCTCCTTTGTCCTCCCGGAAGTACCACCAGGGCGGCCAGCAGCGGGCCCAGTGCCGACCCGGCGTTGCCCCCCACCTGAAACAGCGATTGGGCCAATCCGTGTTGTCCCCCGGACGCCATGCGCGCCACCCGCGACGATTCCGGGTGGAATACGGACGATCCTACGCCGACCAGCGCCACTGCCAGCAGAATCATGCCAAAGCGCGGTGCGAACGCCAGCAGCAACAGTCCGGAAAGTGTAAAGGCCATCCCCACCGGCAGCGAGAAAGGCGTCGGCCGATGGTCGGTGTAGATGCCTACAAATGGTTGCAGCAGGGAAGCGGTAAGCTGCACGCTCAGAGTGATCAAGCCGATCTGCTTGAAATCCAGGCGATAGGCTTCCTTAAGGATGGGATATACAGCCGGTATGACCGACTGCAGCATGTCGTTCAAGAAGTGGCAAAAACTGATGGACGCCAAAACTCCGAACGCCGTGGCACTCGATTTGCCGATGGAGGAAACCCGGGTAGCCGTCTGGCTCGACACTGTTAGTAGTTTAGCAAGTAGGGCGGACCCCTTGGAGCCGCTCCTATCGCTAATGCCGACCGCGAGTCCAGCCGATATAAGAGCCATGCGGCGACCACGCGCTGAAATTCGGATGCTATGCGCCGATATGGTACAGGTCTGTTGGAAGGAACCAACGGGCCGAAAATGCAAATCCACGGCTTTGCTGGAAGACATCTCGTCATTGGGGATGTGCCTGCAATTCGAGATACCACTGTCCATAGGCACGCACGTAGATGTACACTGTCCCGGCAATAAATTGACCGGAATAGTCCGTTACTGCGTTTATCGGGAGATCGGCTATTTCGTGGGCATCGAGCTAGACTCTGCCAGTAGATGGTCCCGGCAGCAGTTTGAACCACAGCATCTACTGGATTTGGAAGACTTGGTCTTGCGCAGCGCCGGCAGAGCCAGCGGCACCATTCAATAACCTCTACTGTACAATAGAGGTTCCCGCCGCCATGGCAGACCACACGCTCTCTATTCTGATCCCCCTTTACAACGAAGAAGAGTTCGTCGGAACACTACTGGAACGAGTGCTTGCAGCGCCCTTGCCGGAGGGCATCGGACGCGAGATCGTGGTAGTGGACGATGGCTCTACGGACGGTTCGGCGGCCATTGTGGAACAGATCGCCGCGGCCCACACCGGTGTGCTGCGGCTCATCCGGCAACCCCGCAATCGGGGCAAGGGCGCCGCCATCCGGACAGCCATCGAGCACGCCACCGGCGAGTTCTCCATTATTCAGGACGCCGACTTGGAGTACGACCCGCGGGAATACGGGCGCCTGTTGGGCCCGCTGCTGGAGGGCAAAGCGGATGCGGTTTACGGCTCGCGCTTCGTGATCTCGGGCGAAAGGCGGGTGCTCTACTTCTGGCATTCCGTAGCCAACCAGATTCTGACCGGAATGTGCAACATTGTTTCGGATCTGAATCTGACGGATATGGAGACGTGCTACAAGGCCTTCCGCACGTCGCTGCTGCAAAGCATTCCCATCCGCAGCGACCGTTTTGGACTCGAACCGGAGCTGACCATCAAGCTGGCCAAGCGCCGCGTGCGCGTCTACGAAACACCCATCGATTATCACGGCCGGACTTACGAGGAAGGCAAGAAGATCGGGCTGAAGGATGCCTTCGACGCCGTCTATGTCATCCTGCGCTATGCCTTCACCAGAGATCTTTACAAAGACTCCGGACCCGATATCCTGGACGCGCTCGCCGGCGCCCGCCGCTTCAATCGCTGGATGGCGGATACCATCCAGCCTTACATCGGGAAGCGGGTGCTGGAAACCGGGGCGGGTATCGGGAATCTGACCAGCGTTCTTTCTCCACGGCGCGAGCGCTATATCGCGGGAGACATCGATCCCGAGTATCTGGCGCGCCTGCGCGCCCGTTTCCAGCACCGTCCGAAGATGGAGGTGCGGCACTGCGACTTGTCGGACCCGGCGGATTTCGCTGCGCTGGCAGGCTCCGTGGATTCCGTGGTGTGCCTGAATGTGTTGGAGCATGTCGCGGACGAAATGGCAGCCCTGCGCAACATTTACACGGCGTTGCAGCCCGGCGGGCGGGCAATCGTTCTGGTGCCGCAAGGCCAGGACATCTTTGGCTCGCTGGATACGGCGCTCGGCCACTTCCGCCGCTACTCGCGCGCAGAACTGCAACGGAAAATGGAGCAGGTAGGTTTCCGTGTTGAGCGCATGCTGGACTTCAACCGCATCTCGCGGCCAGCTTGGTATATAACCGGCCGACTGCTAAGAAAAAAGACCGTTAGCCGCTTCCAGTTGTATTTCTTCGACCGGCTCGTCTGGCTGTGGCGGCGCATCGACCGCCGGCTGCCGTGGCCGCCCACCTCGATAATCGCCATCGCGGTGAAAAACGGGTAGTGGGTCACTTTGAAAAAGTTACAACTTGACGCGCTGCCCCGGAATGTGCCGATACTGGGGTATGCCCAAGCGCACGCGTAAGCGAGAACCACAGGACATCAACCAGTTTGCAGCGTCCATCGTGGCGCAAGCCACCGCGCCGCCCGTGGATCTGGATAACCCGGCGATCCGCAAGCAGATTATGCGGGCCATGGGCAGCCGTGGGGGGATTAAGGGAGCGGCCACGCTAAACGCGCGGCTCAGTCCAGCCCAACGGAAGGCCTCGGCCCGCAAGGCGGCATTGGCTCGGTGGGGAAAGAAAAACGGCAGATGACACGCGATCCGTGGTCGTGGGCGCGAGCCGCCTTCGTTTGGCTCCTGGTTATAGCTGCGGCTTCGGTGTGGCACCCGTGGTGGTGGTGGGTATTCGACCCAAATCGATGGCCGAGTTGGGGTACTTTAGCCCCAGAGGTTCGTGGTATGACGGCCATCTGTGTGCTGGCGGTTGGCGCTACATCTGCCTGGTGTCTGGCTTCCCTGCGTCGCCGGTGAACTAGCTTAGCCTATTACTTCCAGCCGATTCGACCGTTCTTGTCGCGCGGCCATGAACTATCAACGTCTTCCTCAAGCGTCCGCATTCCCTGTCGTACCCGAGACGCTCTCGACCACTGATTACTTTCCGCGTGCCGCAGTATGAGTTCCTGGGTGAATAACCCCGCTCTAGTGGTGATATATCCGGTGAAATGGTGTTCAGGTACTTCGTCTGGAGGAACCCAAGGAACGTCATCCACAAATGCCGAATGTGCGGGCATCTCGGAATAATCGTAGCTACGCACCACAATCCGGCTGTCGGCGTCGTCATATAACTGGATTTTGATTCCATAGGCCGGGTAGTCCGAACCGTTGTTGGTCACGAATCGCGTGAAACCTGGCATGCTTATGACGGCGAGAAATGGCGGGTGCTCGGCATCGCCAAGAATGGCCTTTTTACTCTGTTCGCTGCTACGGTTCCCACGAACCGCCAGCCAGCCGATAAGCCCTGTGCTCAACAGGGGAAGAGTGACAAATAGTATTGCAAAGCGGCGACGGGCGCGAGCGCTCCAAGTTTTCAGAGACAACACTGCCCCCGCCCAACCGAACACGCCTTGGACCAAGGCCAGTACCACCGTAATGGCAACGTCCACACGGCCCCCTTCAGGGATGGTGCCACCGCTCGACCCGACATGCTATCCTCAAGTTGCGGCGGAACGCAGCCCCGCACCGAAACAATTCCGGGCCGACTCGCAATCGGCCCTTCCGTATTTTCAGTGTAGCAGGCCAAGTTTCCCCTTGACTATGCGCGAGCGCTCGCGCTACAATTGGAGCATGAACCAATTGAGCATCGGAGAGCGCGCCCGCATCCTTTCCGCCCTGGTCGAAGGCAATTCCATCCGCTCCGTCTGCCGGATGCTAGGCGTTGCCAAGCGCACGGTTACCCGGCTCCTGGTGGAGGTCGGAGCCGCCTGCTACGAGTACCAGGACCGCGTGATGCGCGATCTTCCATGCCGCCTTGTGCAGTGCGATGAGATCTGGAGCTATGTCGGCTGCAAGCAAAGGCAGGTCACCCCGGCGAAGGCTGAGAAGGGACCGTGCGGCGATGCTTGGGTCTGGGTTGCCATCGACGCGGAGAGCAAATTGGTTCCGTGCTGGCTGGTAGGCAAGCGAGATCCGGGCTGCGCTACCGAGTTTATCCAGGACCTTGCCAGCCGCCTCAAGCACCGTGTACAACTGACCACGGATGGCCTCAAGATGTACCTCAGTGCCGTCGAGGACAGCTTCGGCTCGGACATTGACTACGCCATGCTGGTGAAGGTCTACGGCAACGATCCCACGGAACAGAAGCGCTACAGCCCGGCCATCTGCACGGGATGTACTCCGAAGGCCCAGATTGGCAATCCCGATCCGAAGCACATCAGCACCAGCTATATCGAGCGCCAGAATCTCACGATGCGCATGTCCATGCGGCGGTTTACTCGCCTGACGAATGGCTTCTCAAAGAAGATCCAGAACCACGAGGCATCTGTGGCCCTGCACTTCATGCACTACAACTTCGTTCGCATCCATCAAAGCCTTCGTGTCACGCCCGCGATGGCGGCTGGCGTTACAGGCCGCTTGTGGTCGATGGAAGACGTTGCGGCGCTGGTGAGCGCTCAAGCTGCTAGGATCGCGGCGTAAGCCGCGCATAACGGCTGGGGCGAGCGCTCGCGCACTGCGCGGCGTGATAAAATCGACAAGTTGCGCGTGAGGCACGACTACGAATCGGGCCTCACGCAAATGCGTTTGGGCAGACACTCAGACGATACCAGAGAGGTGTGCCCGAATGCAAACCATCAGCAAAAGGACTATAGCATGGCATTTCGGGAGGCGCTCTTTTGGATCTCCATCGCTATCGGAGAGACTGGCTTGTTCTTCATTCTAGAGGCTCCAACGAATTTGGCCGGGAAAGTGTTATTGATGTTCGGCACCGCCGGTGCCGCTTACTCTATATACAAGAACTCGCGCTATACTGGCCCAATCGTGGATGCGGTTAGCTACGGCTTCAAAAACTTGCGGCAAGGTATGCACCTCAACTCCAGCCGGGAGCCAGCGTATAGCGTAAACATAGAATCAGCGAAGATCGGAGACCACGTTCTTCATTTCGACGCAACTCTATACCGGCTGGACGGGGACGGCTTTATTGAGGGTCTGACATCGTGCGCCAATGCCAGCACTGACCTGCAAGGCGTGTGGACGGATCTTAAGCTGCACGGCGGTAACCCTCCGGCGTGCCTTCCAATCGTTATATCCTACAGAGACGCTGAAGGCCACGCGTACAAAACGAGATGCGAGTTGTGCCGGGATGTGGATGCGCCGGACCCCGGCTTTAGCTTGCGGTACGTTCGCAGGGGTAGGGTTGGGCTGCTTGAGCAGTTGCGCGACCGTTTCAAAACCCGCAAGAAGTTGCGGCGGAAAGTAAGGGCCAGAGAGCACAATCCGTGAGCGCGTGTCAAGCCCCAAAAAAATCAAAGTGACCCACTACCGAAAAACGAGCGCTAGCCGTCTTATTCCGGCCTGGAGAATAACCTCACGGCGGGATCTCCCGCAAAGATCATCTGGCTCCGTCGAAATCCCTGATCGGCTAGCTGTTTGGCTATAGCAGATGAAGCGAGCGGATCGTGCGGCATAACGGCAACCGCGATCCGGGAGCACTGCGAAAAGTCGGACGCCTCGCTATACAAACGAGGCAAGAGGCCCGGGTCGAAGAACAAGAAGATTTGAACCGTGCGCTCGGGGGCCAAGAGAGCACAAGCCCCGCCGTCGACACTCCGCTGCAGTACCGTTGTAGCTGTCTTCCAGTCCTCCCGCGGTCTAATAAGCCAGTGCATATCATAGACCAGGCTGGTGGTCAGAATCAACAGCGCCAAGGCCGCCGCAAGCAGGACTCCCCGTTTGGCCGCAATATACTCTACGCCGCTGGCGGCGAGCAATGCCACGGCCGGCAGTATAAAGATCGCTTGCCGTATAGCTACGAAATAGCCGAACAGGTAGTCCACCCAGAGGGCCGCCCCGATCGGCAGCAATATCGTCAGAAGAAGCATGGCTTTGGCCGAACGCCGGAGTGAGTGCGACCGGAGACCCGCAATAACTGCCAGGATCGCAGGCACCGATAGCGGATATCCGCCGCCCAAGCACTCGCGAAGCACAAGGAGCAGGATGCGGGGTTGGAGCGTCCTGCGTACTCCGGGCGCCAGATCGGAAGGCCAATTTTGGCGAGCGTATACAAACCACGGGATGAAGGCGGCGCACGCTACCGACACGGCTCCGAGAGCCAGGAGACGGGCCCGCAACGGTACACTGGGGTTTGTCAACGCCCAAATCACCTGGGCCGCCGGTACAAAGATCGAATAAGGCTGGGTATACAAACCCAAGACAACCAATAGACAGTACAGGAGTCCGGTGATTACTCCGGGGCGTTCAACAAGCCTCAAGAAAATAATGGTTGCCCAGATACTAAAGCACAGAGCTTCGGCATAGGGCCGGCCTTCAAGAGCGTATCTGAGTTGGAGCGGAAACAGCGCGAACAGGGCGAGACAAAGGGTTGGCCACCGGCCCCCAGCCCTCCGCGCAAGGAGCGCCATCCCCACACAGGAAGCGATGCTGGCCATGCAGGCGGGCAGTCTAGCGGAAACCGCGGAAAAACCCATGGCTCCGACAGCCAGGGCTTGTGTAAGATACCAGATTGGAGCGCCACCGGGATTTGAAGCTGCGTACTCTACAATTTCGTGGACATGGTGCGTTTGGGTGCCGAGCAGGTCGATGATCTCGTCAAGCCACAGCGACAGGCGCGGCAGTAGAGCCAATGTAATGGCAGCATATAACGCGATAAAGAGAACGGCAACCCTGGATGGGCCGCGAAAATTCCGGACCAACTCATGGTTGCCGGTATACATACGCAAGAAACCGGGCCACCGGCTTATTGCACGACGATCGTGGCCGTGTTCGAAGTTGCGCCGCCTATCGAAATCGTCATGGGCACGGCGCTACCCGCTGCCACCCCCGCCGGTACCAGGGCGTTGACCTGATACAGGCCCACGTAGCCCGGCGCAAGACCGGAGAAAGACACAGTGGCCGTCACTCCGCCGATCGACACCGTTGGCTGATTGGTGGTCTCCGCAAGCGGGCTGCTGGGGGCGGGCGAACCGGTCGCCGGCTGATTGGTAACCGGCCCGAGGCCGGTACAGTAGATCAGAATGGTAGTTGTGCCTGCGATCGCCGGGTTGGAGGATCCCACCAGGTCATACGAGGAATCTAGAATCGCCCCGGGGCCATTGCCCTGCGAGTTCAGGGTGAAAATCGCCGGCGCGAATGCCGCGATATTCAAGGTCTCAGCGGCGCCGGACGTGCCGTTCAATGTGGCCGTGAGCGAAGCCGTGGACTGCCCGGCCAGATCCCATGGCACTTGAATATTCGCCTGCCCACCCGAAACGAAGTACAGGGGCGCCGCCACGCCGCCTGTGAACTGAAACGAAAGGCTCTGCAGGCTGGTAACTAAAGGAAGATCCGTATCCGCCGACGAGGAGCTCAGGTAAAAATCCCCGAAAACCGCAGCGATGCTGCCGGGAGCCACCGGCGCCGTGTAACTGGCGTCGTTTACCACGCCGCCCGTATTGATCTTCGGGACTTCCAGTGCGGGAGTCAGCAGCCGGACCGCGTTGTTCCCGAAATCGGCGATATAGACCATTCCGCCGTTCGCGGCCACGCCGGAAGGAAAGTTCAATTCCGCGCTGGTGGACAAGCCTCCGTCGCCGCTCGATCCGCACAGGGGCAGGGGAGCGGGCGGAGTGCCGGCAATCGTGGTGATGATGCCGGTCGCGGCATTGACCATGCGGATCAAACAATTGTCGGTGTCGGCGATGTAGAGATTGCCGGCCGAATCCAGCGCGATACCCTTCGGGTTGTTGAGTTTTGCCTGGGTCGCCAGCAATCCGTCGCCCGAGTAACCGGCGATGCCGGTTCCATCGCCGGCAACGGTAGTGATGATGCTGGTCACGGCAGCCACTTTGCGGATCGCGCTGTTACCGGAGTCGGAAATGTAGAGATCGCCATTCGCATCAAGCAGCACGGCCGTGGGGTTATTAAGCAGCGCGCCGGTTGCGACTCCGCCGTCGCCTACATAACCTGCGCCAGTCGCATTGTTTCCGGAGAACGTATTGATATCTCCCGCGGCCCATACCGCGCCGCCGATGAAAGCGTTGTTGGTGCAGGCGATCGGGGTCTGTGTTTGGCATACAACGCGCACTACGTTGTTGCCGGAATCCGCGATGTAGATATTCCCGGAAGGATCCACCGCCACACCGGTGGGAGTAATTCCCGCGCTGGTGGCAGCGCCCAGATCCCCGCCAAAGGGGACGCCTATGTTTTTCCCGGCCACAGTAGAGATCGTGCCTCCCGCCACCTTCCGGATTACAAAGTTGCCGCTGTCCGCAATGTAGAAATTGGCGCTGCTGTCGAACGTCATTCCCGATGGGCTGTTCAGCGAGGCTTTCGTGGCCGATGCTCCGTCGCCCGCGAACGCGCCGACGCATGGCGTCGTGGGGCAATCGCCGGCGAAAGTGCTAATCTTACCGCTGGTGTTAACCTGGCGAATCAGATCATTGATGGAATCCGAAATGTAGAAATTGCCGGTCGAATCGAATATAACGTCCGCCGGCCCCCAGAGCAGCGCGCCGGTCGCCGCGTTTCCATCGCCGGAATAACCGCCGGGCTCGCCGAGCTGTCCGGCGATCGTGGTAATGGTATATTGCGGCTGGGCGTAGCACACTACCGTGCTCATTACAAACAAGAATGCGAGAGTAAATCGAATCACCTTTTATGAAACCCCCTGGTTCGTTGCCCGGCGATTGGCGGGACGAGCCGAATAATGTCCAGAACCTCTATCATAAGCCTTGCCGCGTCCCAACCGCTGGACGCGCGGCGGCTCCGCTTACTGCGCCGCGACCACGATAGTAACGGTGTTTGAAGTCACACCGCCGATGGAGATCGTAACGGGAACGGTGCTACCCGGAGTTACCCCCGCCGGCACCAGGGCGTTGACCTGGTAGAGTCCCACGAAGCCCGGCGCCAGACCGGAGAACGACGCCGCTTCCGACACGCCGCCGATGCTAACCGTCGCCGGGGTGGTTGTGGGCGCCAGTGCCGTGCTGGATGCCGCTGCGCCAGTCGCAGGTTGATTCGCGCTCACCTGCCCCAGACCGGTGCAGTAGATGAGGATGGTAGTCGTGCCGGCGATCGCCGGGTTGGATGCATTCACCAGACGATATGAGGAATCCAGGATGGCGCCCGGCCCGGTGCCCTCGGAATTCAGGGTGAAAATGGCCGGTGCGAAGGCCGCCACATTCACTGCCTGGCTCGTGCCCGCCGTGCCGTTCAACACAGCGGCCACCGTTACCGACGATTGTCCGTCCGCCTCCCAAGGTATCTGAACGTTAGCCTGCCCGCCCGAAACGAAATACAAAGGCGCCATACCGATACTTCCGAAGCCCTGGGTTCCGCCGAATTCAAACGAGAGATTCTGCAGGGTAGTAGCGAGTGGCAGGGCCGTGTCCGACGAGGAGGCGGTCAGGAAAAAAGTCCCGAAAACAGCGGCGATGCTGCCGGGAACCACCGGCGCCGAATAGCTGGCATCGTTCACCACGCCGCCTGCATTGATCTGCGGGACCTGCGCCGGAGTCAGCATCCGGATCGCATTATTCGAGTTGTCCGCGATGTAGATCGTTCCGCCATACGCCGCCACACCGGAGGGAAAGTTCAGTTGCGCGCTGAGGGCCGGACCGCCGTCCCCAAAGTCGCCGGGGCCGGCGGCTTCGTGCCCGGCGATCGTGTAAATGGTGCCACCCGCGTTCACCATTCGGATTACGGAATTATCGTGATCCGCGATATAGAGATTGCCGGCGGAATCCAAGGCGAGGCCCTTCGGGCTATCGAGCTCCGCCTTGGTCGCCGGTCCATTGTCGCCCAGGTAACCGGGATTGCCAGTGCCGTCGCCGACAACGGTGGTGATGATGCCGGTAGTCAGGCTGACTTTGCGGATCGCGTTGTTGCCCGAATCTGAAATATAAAGGTTAGCCGCAGTCGCGTCGAGCAGCACGGCTACGGGATCGTTGAGCAACGCCTTGGCCGCGGGACCGTTATCTCCGGTGTAGTCGGCGCCCTGCACGTAACTTCCCGCGAAGGTGTTGATATCCCCGGAGGCCAAACCGCCGCAAGAGGGCGGCGTCTGAGTCTGACACACCACGCGCACTACATTGTTCGGCGGGTCGGCGATGTACATATTGCCCGCGGAATCCACGGCCACACCGGATGGATTGTCAAGCTGCGCGCTGGTCGCGGGGCCCAGGTCGCCGCTAAAGCCGGGGCCTAAGGTGTTTTCTCCGGCGACCGTCGATATGATTCCAGTCGATGTGGTCACTAACCGAACCACAAAATTGTAGGTATCCGCAATGTAGAGCTTGCCGCTGTGGTCAAACACGATTCCCGTTGGGCTGTAAAGCTCGGTACCTGTGGCCGTGGCCAATGTTCCGTCCCCGGCGTACCCAGGGGTGCCGTCGCCCGCCACGGTATTGATCAGCCAGTTATCGATGGCGCCGCTGTTGGGCATGACCTCGCGAATCCGATTGTTGACCGTATCGCAAAAGTAGATGTTGCCCGAGGAATCGACGATCACGTCGGATGGGCCGAAAAGGAACGCGTTCGTGGCCGGCCCTCCGTCGCCGGAATAATTGCCTTGCTGGCCAAGTTGTCCGGCTATAGTCGAGATGGTGTATGCGGGCGGCGCCTGGCACCAGACCGGAACCACAGCTAGAAATAAGAATGCGATTGCGAATAAATAATTTCGATGCCGTCTATCCGAATGAATCGGTTGTTGAACCACTTTGGGTGGACCCCCCTTTTGTTGCCCGGCGCTCAACGGAGCCTGTATTTTCGAAGCAGCTCCGCCACCGGCGTTAGTCGATCGCGCACGCGCTGCTGTTCCGGCAGGGAAAGCGGGACGAGTCGAGTATTCTCCAGAACTCTATCATAAGCCTTGACGAGTTCTACGGCGGAGCGCGCGGCGGCCAATCGATCGCTGGCGGCGACCAAAGCCTGCGTCGCTCGGGCGAGCGCCAAGCAACTCTCCACTTCATCGGGGACGTTGAAGTCCGCAACTGCCGATTTGGAAGTGAAACGCAACATTGAGGGCCGCGAAGACCTATGGAACTGAAAACGCGGAGCGGCGCCGGTGCGTTACCCCCTTGCTGTTAAGGCTTTGTAAAATCTTGTAACACAGTACTTTAGCCGAATAATACAGACTTTAGGATCGTGAACATTTCTACAGCGCCAGCTCGTTCCGATACATCATGTCTTTCAGGTTGAACTTGGTCTTGACCTCGACTCCGCCCAGCTTCGTGGTGAACGCCACCTCTTTGTCGTCCGCGGTCAAGGGGACCACGTCGCGCGGAAAACCAAACAGTAACGTGGGTCTTCCGGAACTCGAAATTGCCCCTTTCTGCACCACACTAGGCTGCGCCGCCGACTTTCCCTTGGGCTCCAGATAAGTCAGGTTCTTGATGCGATCCAGGACTTCATCGCTCAAGCCCTTCGATACCGTAGTATCGCTGTCCCCATCGTCGGAGTGCTGGCGGCCCGGTTGCAGAACGGGAACACCGCTAACGCTGATAACATACGCGCCCGCGAGTCCTTCCGGCAAAGGCGTTTTCAAGGCCTCCTGAACGGGTTTGGCGCTCTCCCAACGAACTGTCGCCGTATACGATATGGGCATCTGACCGGCTCCCCCGCGTCTGCCGCCGCCGCCCATACCGCGGCCGCCACCGCCCATGCCCCCGCCGGGGTAGCCTCCGCCGCCACCGGGGTAACCGCCGCCAGTGCCGCCGATTCCGGGATCGCCCATGCCGCCACCGCCGCTGCCACCATTGTCGCCATACCCGCGGCTCATCGCGGGCGAAGAAGCGTTGACTTGCTTGGCCCAAGGCGATTTTGTCACCAGCTTATCGATCTCGTCGGAAGACCAATTCGCCGGGTCCTTCTTGTTCCAGAAGTCCGAGTTGGCGGCGTAGAGCCGAAAACCGGAGGGAATGGCGCCGGCCGCCAGCATCACGAGTCCACGGCGGGTAAGTCCGGGATTTTGAGGCATGGTTTTGTCCTAACAGGTTCAGACGTGCACAGCGGCGCGGAAGGTTGCAGTAGATATTTCACAAGATTCTGCGAAAATGAATGCATGCGGCATATTACGATCCTCATGGTGCTTCTGGGGCTCTGCCTGCCGGGGCGGCTGCCGGCGCAGTATTCCCGGCGGCGGTTGGGCTCGGCCACCGCAACCTCGGGTCCCTATACCGGCCCCGCAGTCACTTTCAACGGGACGGTGAAGACGCTCACCAAGAAGGAACTAACGGTGGACCTGGATCCCGCCGACCCCGGTGCGGAACCGCAGAGCCTTACCTTCCGGCTCTCCAAGAAAACGAAATTTTCAAAAGACGACCAGCCGATTAAGCCATCCGATATCGAACCGGGTATGCACATCTCGCTGGACGCCACCCGAGACGGCGATCAGAAGTTGTCGGCGCTGAACGTCGGCGCGGCATGCATCTTGCTTATCTAGCGACGACGCTGGTGTTCGCGCTGCTCGTGTCGTTTTCCGGCGTCGGCAAGATTCGGCGCGATCCGCGGCAGGTTAAGGTGCTCCATGAGACTCTACGCATCCCCTTCAAGTATTTTGCCCTATTGGCCGCCTGCGAATTTGCGGGCGCAGTGGGCTTGGTGGCCGGAATCTGGTGGCCGCCACTCGGAATCGCCGCGGGAATCGGTCTGGTCCTCTATTTCGTGGGAGCCATCGTGTCGCACCTGCGAGCCGGAGACTTCAAGGGCATCGGATCCGCCGCATTTAATGTTGGTGTTTGCCGCCGCGGCGCTAGCCTTGCGCTTAGGTCTTCCGCCTTCTGTCTCCTGACTCCCGGCTTCTGTCTACTGACTCCTGACTTCTGTCTCCTGCTTTCAACTTCTCCAACTCCGCATACACCTCCCGTTTCGACAAGCCGCGGCGATGCGCCACTGTCTTGATCGCATCCATGCGGCTCATTCCCTGGCTCAGGCACGCTTCCACGGCCTCTGTGAGCGAGGTGCCATCCTGCGCCGCGCCGGTACGCTTGCCGATCAACAATGTGATCTCGCCCTTCACCGATTCCCGCGCCGCGAGCGTGGCGCGAATCTCCGCCGCCGTGCCGCGCAGGAACTCTTCATGCATTTTGGTGAGTTCGCGTGCGACTACCACCGGCCGGTCGCCCAGAGCCTGCTCAACCGCCGCCAGCGTCTCCACAATACGATGCGGAGCTTCGTAAAAGATCAGCGTGGCCGTCTCGTCCTTCAGGGCTTCCAGCGCGCGCAGCCGCTGGCCCGACTTCGCTGGTAGGAAACCGCCGAAATGGAAGCTGTCCGTGGCCAGGCCGGACGCCGCCAGCGCGGTCAACACGGCGGACGCGCCAGGCACCGCCTCCACCCGGATACCGCTATCGATCGCCGCGCGCACCAGCCGGTAGCCTGGGTCGGAGATTAGCGGCATGCCGGCATCGGAGACTAGCGCCACCACGGTCCCGTCGATCAGTTTGGCGATCAGTTCCGCGCTGCGCTGCGCCTCGTTGTGCTCGTGATAGCTGATCGTCGGCTTGCCGATTCCATAACGATCCAGTAGTTTGCGAGTCTGCCGGGTGTCCTCGCAAGCGATCAGGTCCGCTTCTTTCAGCACGCGCACGGCGCGAAAAGTGATGTCTTCCAGGTTGCCGATGGGCGTGCCCACCAGGTAGAGCGTGCCGCTCAGCGCTTCTCCTCACAAGGCTGGGCCGGCGGCGCGGTCTGCGCGGATACGGCCAGGGCCCAAGCGCCCCCCGCCACTTTGCGGGTTGCCAGACGAAACATAGGCCTCCTTTCAGACTATATTACCCGAAAGCGAGTTACGTTTCACTCGGCAGGCGCCAACTCAGCCTCAACCCTCAACGTCAGGTCTGTTCTCGGCAATTACCTTTCGTGCTTCCTTCAACCGGTCCCGCAATGCCAGTGGTAGTTCGCTTTCAAGAGCCGGCGTGATGAGGCCCACGTCGTCCAACGTTTCCAGATGGATTATATCTTTGGGCCGCAGAGAATTCAGCTTCATGTGAAGCAGGTCCTGCAAAGGGGCAACGGGAATGGCGATATCGAACAGGTATTTTAGTTCCGGGTGAAGTTCCGGGTGAGGAAAGGGTTGCGTCGATTTCGACTTCTCGCCGACGAAGAGTAGATGCACTGCCTCGGCGAGCTCCTGTTCAGGACGTATCAACGTGTACCCACCCATCATTTTCCTCGCACGATACCCAAGCGGCTCCGCAGCCTTTGCGGCTCGCTCTAGGTCGTTACGATGGATCAGTACGTCAATGTCACGAGTCACAAATGAACGACTGCGATGCAGCGAAAAAATATGGGCATTGACGGCAACGCCACCGACCACTTCAAAACGCACCCCGGCATCGGTAAGCGCCTTCACGATTCCGTGAAGGTCGTTCACCAACAAGTGCATACCCAATTCAAATACACCCCATCCCATCCGCGCTACCCAATCTGCACCGCGAGCATGGATATCGATCCGCCATCCACGCCTTCCACGGGGAAGCCGACCGCCTCGCCCGGCTGGCGCGACGCGATGACATAAAGCAGTGGCAGGTAGTGGTCGGGCGTGGGAATCGACAGCCGCGCTTCCCGTCCCATCCGTTCGTAATTGACGAGCGGCGTATGCTCGCCCGCGAGAATCATCGCGCGCGCCCGTTGTTCGAACTTTACGGCCCAGTCAAACGGTTCCACAATGTGCCGTCCCCAGGCGTACGCGTGCAGGTTATGCACCAGATTGCCGCTGCCCACGATCAGCACGCCTTCTTCGCGTAGAGGCGCCAGGCGCCGGCCAATCTCGTAGTGGTAGCGGGGCGGCTGCGTCTCATCGATGCTGAGCTGCACCACCGGGATGTCGGCGTGCGGATACAGGTGGCACAGCACCGACCATGTACCGTGATCGAGGCCCCAGCTTTCATCGAGCGAAACGGGCGACGGAAACAGCAGTTCTTGCACCTGACGCGCCAGATCGGGATCGCCGGGCGCCGGATAATTCACCTGATACAATTCCCGCGGGAAGCCCCCGAAGTCGTGGATGGTCCTGGGCGCGGTGGTGACCGTGATACCCGTTTGCGGCACAAACCAATGTGCCGATATGCTCAGGATGGCCTTCGGGCGCGCCATCTTGCGCCCCATGTCGGCCCACGCCTCTGTGTAGCCGTTCTGCAACACAGCGTTCATGGGATTGCCGTGGCCGAAGAAAATGGCGGGAGTCAGCATCTATGTGTATCATCGTTGCATGGCCTCTCCGATGTACGCAATCCCCCTGCGGATCGATTCCGTCGTTAAGCGCTTCGGCGACTTGACCGCGGTTTCGGGCGTATCTTTGGATGTCCGGGAACGCGCGTGCCTCGGGTTGCTGGGTCCCAATGGCGCGGGCAAATCCACGCTGATTCGCAGCATTGCCGGCCGCGTCCGTCCGGATTCCGGCAGCATCCGCGTCTTCGGCCAACCGGCTGGCTCCGCCGCGGCTCGCGCGGAGTTGGGTTGGGTACCGCAGGACCTGGCGTTGTATCCGCTGCTTACCAGCCGCGAGAATCTGGAAGCCTTCGGACGCTACCAGGGCCTGCGCGGCAAAGCCCTGCGCGATGGCGTTGCATGGTGTCTCGAGTGGGCCGCGCTGGCGGACCGCGCCGGCGCTACGGTCAAGACACTCTCGGGCGGCATGCGGCGGCGGCTCAACATGGCGGCCGGGCTGGTGCATCGGCCGCGCATGGTGCTGCTTGACGAGCCCACGGTGGGCGTCGATCCGCAGTCGCGCAACCGCATTTTCGAAATGGTGGAAGAACTGCGCAGCCAAGGCACTACGGCGATCTACACCACGCATTACATGGAAGAAGCCGAGCGCCTCTGCGATACGATCGCCATCATGGACCATGGCTGCGTGATCGCACAGGGCACTAAAGAAGAGCTGGTCGAGAGATCGTTCGGACGACGCAGCGATGTACTGATGCGATTCGCCTCTTCCGTTGAAAACGCCGCCGCCTGGACCGCGGCCCACGGTGGCACGCTGCAGGAAGGCGCCGAGGGCGTCGCGCATTTCGCCGTGGCGCAACCGACCGATATCGCCGCGCTGCTGGACGCCGCGGGCCGCGACGCCCTGGAAGTGATCGACGTGGTGCTGCGGCGTCCCAACCTCGAATCTGTTTTTCTGCAACTCACCGGAAGGGATCTACGACAATAATGGGCATGATTAGAATGATCGCAGCCATCGTGCTGACCGGCTTCCGCGCGCTCCGCCGCGATCGCGGCGCGCTGATTCTGTCATTCATTTTACCGGTCACGTTTTTCAGCATCTTCGCCGCGATCTTCGGCGGCATGGGCGGCAGCGGTACACCGCGGGTCCACGTGCTAGTGGTGGATGAAGATGGCAGCGCCCTCTCCGAGCGGCTGGTTCAGGCTTTGCTGCAGGAGCCTTCGCTCGCGGCCAGCACCCATGCCGAAGCGAAAAAGGGCGCGCCTGTACCGCCCGCTTATACGGCAGCGGGCGCGGAAGCGGCTGTGAAACAAGGCGATGCCCCCGCCGCGCTGATCATCCCCAAAGGATTCGGCGCGCATCCCGTGGCATTCGGACCCGGCCCCGATCGGACACCGATCCGGCTGCTGCACGACAGCTCCGACCCGGTAGCTGCCCAGATGGTGTCGGGAATCCTGCAAAAAGTCGTGATGACTTCCATGCCCGACGCCGTGGCCCAAGTAGGCATGCAGTATCTTGAGCGGGCCAGCGGCGGGCTGACGCCCGAGCAGCGTCAAAGCATCGAAACGGCCATGTCGCGTATACCGCAAAATGCAACCGCCCCACAGACCGGTCCGCAGCGAGATACGGGATTCGTGGCCCTGGACATACGCGACGTGGTGGGCGAGAAAAAACAAAGCTCCATGATTTCGTTCTATGCGGCCGGGATCGGCGTGATGTTCCTGCTGTTCACTGCCAGCGCCGCCGGGGGTACTCTTTTGGATGAAGCCGAGAGCGGCGCGCTCGACCGCATCCTGAGCGCGCGCGTGAGCATGACTACCCTGCTGGCCGGCAAGATGGCATATAGTGCGCTGCTGGCCTCCGCGCAACTTACGCTGATGTTCCTGTGGGGCGCCGCGGTCTTCCACCTGGACCTCTTCTCGCACCTGCCCGGCTTCATCGTGATGACCGTGGCTACCTCTTTCGCCGTGGCATCGTTCGGCATGCTGCTGGCCAGCGTCTCACATACGCGGGCGCAGCAGGCCGCCATTTCCACGCTGATCATCCTGACCATGTCGGCCCTCGGCGGCAGTATGTTTCCGCGCTTCCTGATGCCGGAGGCCATGCAGAAGGTGGGGCTGCTGACCTTCAACGCGTGGGCCATCGATGGTTATACGAAAGTATTCTGGCGCGATGAGCCTGTTCTGCAGCTTGCGCCGCAGGTGGCCGTGCTGATCGGCGCGGGTATGGTGCTGTTCCTGATTGCGCGGCGTTTCGCGCGCCGGTGGGAGTACGCGTAGTGCACGGGCTATGGATCGCGATCGCTCTGTTCCAATTGCCATACACAGCCTTCCAACACGCGGAGCTGGTGACCATCGCCGGCTATGCGGGCGATGCCATGGAGCCATTTGTCACCCACGATGGCCGATTTCTTCTGTTCAACAACCGGAACGATTCGGGCGTGAATACGAACCTGCATTACGCCGAAAAAATAGATGCCTTGCACTTCGCGTACCGGGGCGAGATTCAAGGCGTAAATACCAGCGCATTGGAAGCGGTGCCGTCTGTCAGTTGCGATGGCGACTTGTACTTTGTGTCGACGCGCAGCTATCCCGAGACCTTCTCGACCATCTACCGCGCCCGATTCTCCGAAGGCGTAGCGAGTGGCATTGAACTGGCGCCTGGCATCTCCCGCCGGACGCCCGGCTGGGTAAACTTCGATGCGGAAGTAAGCGCGGACGGGCAGACACTATACGCCGTCGATAGCCGATTCAGCGCAGGAGGTACGCCGCTTAGCGCGGACCTCTTTATTGCGCGTAAGCGCGACGGCGCATTTGTGCGAGCACCGGATAGCGACGATGTGCTTCGCCTCGTCAATACGGACGAATTGGAGTATGCGCCGGCAGTGTCGGCGGACGGTCTGGAACTGTTCTTCACGCGTGTGCGGGCGATTCGCGCCGATGCCGTGCCGCGCATCTGGCGCTCGGTGCGGCACAGCGTGCGCGATCCGTTTGGCGCGCCACAAGTAGTCAGCTCGATTTCCGGCTTTGCCGAAACGCCTACCCTTTCGCCGGACGGTCTGTCGCTTTACTATCATGCGCGTGTGGGCGGCAGGTACGTCATCTTTCGCGTGACTCGCGAGGCGAAGGCCGGGAATGATGTACATTCCAACGGCTGCCCGCATTAGAGGCCTGCTCCGCGCTCAGCCCAACTTTGCCGAGGCAGGCCGGTTTCCACCCGGTCCATAGTGATGCAGCTCTCCACGGGACACACCAACCAGCACAGATTGCAGCCGACGCACTCCTGTTCATCCACTTTGGGAATGCGCGCGGCGGGCGTATGGGCGGTGTCCACGGCAACCACCGCGGGGGTTTGCGCAAGCCGCGTGCGGCTCTGGGCCAGCAGTTGTTCCGGCGTCACTGCGCCCTCCATGTGGATACACTGGTGCGCGCCGTCCCAGCAGGCGATGTAACAGAGGCCGCATCCGATACATAGCTCGGGATGAATACGCGCCACGATCTTATAATTCAGATCCAAGTGCTTCCACTCAGTCACTCGAGCCAGGCTAAGTCCGCGGAAATCGTCGAGGGTGCGAAATTCCTTCTCGTCCATCCAGTTACTCAAGCCCTCGACCATATCTTCAACGATGCGGTAACCGTAATGCATCACTGCCGTACACACTTGCAGGCTATGACAACCGAGCAACAGAAACTCGGCCGCCTCGCGCCAGCTTGAGATCCCACCGATGCCGGAAACCGGCAGACCGCACTCGGCGTCGCCGGCAAGTTGCTGCACCATGTGCAACGCGATGGGCTTCACCGCAGGGCCGCAGTAGCCGCCGTGGCTGGATTGCCCGCCCACATCCGGTCGCGGCGTGAACGTGTCCAGATCCACGCCGGTGATGGAGTTCAGCGTATTGATGGCAGACAGTCCGTCGGCCCCGCCTAACTTAGCGGCGCGCGCAATGGTGCGGATGTCCGCTACATTGGGCGTCAACTTCACCAGAACGGGCGTGCGCGCGACTTCTTTCACCCATTCGGTGATCAGTTTGGCGTACTCCGGCACCTGTCCCACGGCGCTGCCCATGCCGCGCTCGCTCATGCCATGCGGACAGCCGAAATTCAGCTCCAGCCCGTCGGCGCCGGCGTCCTCGGTGCGGCGCACGATCGCATGCCACGCTTCGCGGCGCGATTCCACCATCAGCGAGGCGATCACGGCGTGCTTCGGATAATGCTTCTTGACCTCCGCGATTTCCCGCAGATTGGTTTCGATGGGGCGATCCGTGATCAACTCGATGTTATTCAGGCCCATCATGCGCAGGCCGTTCCAATCCACAGACGAGTAACGCGAAGACACGTTGACGATGGGATCGCCGATGGTCTTCCAGACGGCGCCTCCCCAGCCCGCGTCGAAAGCCCGCCGCACTTGATCTCCGCAATTACTCGGCGGTCCGGAGGCCAGCCAGAAAGGGTTGGGAGACTCAATGCCGGCAAAGCGAGTGGTCAGGTCAGCCATGCATGGCCTCCAGGCTGCGTGCAATCCCCGCGGCCGCGCGCTTGCCTTCGGCGACCGCATCCACCACCTCGCGGCCGCCATTCACGCAGTCGCCGCCCGCGAAATATCGGGGATTACTAGTCTGGCCGGTGGCTGGGTCAACCGCCACGACGCCGCCCGCCAGGCGAATATCGCGGAACTGAGAGAGGAAGTCGAGCAGCCGGGCCTGCCCGATCGAAGGAATCACCATGTCGCAGGCCAGTCTAAAATTGGAGCCGGGAACCTGCTGCGGTTGGCGGCGGCCGCGGCGATCGGGCGGTCCCAGTTCCATGCGCACGCATTCCACGGACTCGACCGCGGAACTGTCTTTATTGGCGCCGGCATGGATGGCCACCGGCTGCGTGAGCCAATGGAAGCGCACACCTTCCCGCATCGCCAAATCGTATTCGAACTCAAAGGCGGGCATCTCCGTTTCACTGCGGCGATAGAGCACGTGGACCTCCTCCGCGCCCAGCCGCAGGGCAGCGGTAGCCGCGTCGATGGCGGTGTTGCCCCCGCCGATAACGACCACGCGGCGGCCTACCAGCGCGCCCCGGTGCATCTTATAATCTGCGATGAAGCGCAGCGCGTCCACCACGCCCGGCAGCCCTTCGCCGGGTATACCGAGAGGCTGCGTGCGGCCCAGGCCGACGCCCAGGAAAACGATGTCGAACTGCTCTTCCATCTCTTTGATACGCAACTCGCCGCCCACTTCCGCGCTCAGCCGGAATTCCACGCCGAGCGAGCGCACCAACTCGACCTCTTGCAGGCTGTCGGAGGGCCGCAGTTTATATTCGGCAACGCCATACGTGTTCAGCCCACCTGCCAGCGGGCGGCTATCGAAAATGGTGACCGCGAATCCTTGCTGCCGCAGCGTGGCCGCGCATGCCAGGGACGCGGGACCGGCGCCGATGCAGGCCACGCGCCCGGGTTTCGCCGCAGCCGCCACGGGCAGTCGCCGGCCCGCGGCGTAGAAATAGTCCATGGCGTGGCGCTGCAGCCGGCCGATCTCGATGGGCCGCTGATTATACCGGTGCATCACGCACGCGCCTTCGCAGAGCACATCCACAGGGCATACGCGCGCGCAGCTCAGCCCCAGGATATTCGCGTTGAGGATGGTTATGGCCGAGCCGCCTGTATTTCCGCTGGCGATTTTTTTGATGAAGGCGGGGACATCGATGTGGGTGGGGCAGGCATTGGCGCACGGGGCATCGAAGCAGTAGAGGCAGCGGTTGGCCTCCACCAGCGCCTCGCGGTTGCCCAGTGGCGGATGGATCTCGGCAAAGCTGGCGGCGAATTGTTGGTCGTTGGTCATGGGGCCATGCCCTAGCTCATGCAGTAGTCAGTGCGCCGTACATATCGGGGCGCCGATCGCGAAAGAATTGCCAGGTCTTGCGGACCTCGGCGATCAAGTCCAGATCCAGATCGGCGGTCAACACTTCATCGCGGTCGCGCGACGCCTGGGCGACGATCTGGCCGCGCGGATTGCAGAAATAACTCGTGCCGTAGAATTCGCCGATATTCCAGGGCGCTTCGACGCCCACGCGGTTGATTGCGCCGATGTAATAACCGTTGGCTACGGCGTGCGCGGGCTGTTCCAGCTTCCAGAGATGCTCGCTCAATCCGGCGACAGTGGCGGAAGGATTGAAGACAATTTCCGCGCCGTTGAGGCCCAACGCGCGCGCACCCTCGGGAAAGTGCCGGTCATAACAGATGTAGACGCCGATGCGCGCCACGCCCACGTCGAACACCGGATAGCCCAGGTTGCCGGGACGAAAATAGAACTTCTCCCAAAAGCCGGGGGCCACGTGCGGGATGTGCGTCTTGCGATATTTTCCGAGATAGACGCCTTCGGCCGAAATCACCGCAGCCGTGTTGTAGTAGACCCCCTCCTGTTCGCGTTCGTAGACCGGGACGATCAAGGCGACCTGGTTTTGGCGGGCGACATCCTGCATCAGGCGGATGGTGGGACCATCCGGGACGGGCTCCGTGAAATCGTACCAGCGTACCTGCTGCTCAGCGCAGAAATACGGACCGTTAAACAGTTCCTGCAGGCACACGATGCGCGCGCCAGCCTCGGCGGCCTGCCGGATATAGCCCAGATGCTTGTCGATCATGGCCTGCTTGATCTCGGGCAGCGGCAGGCCGGTCGAGACATCCGTGTGCGCCTGGATGAGAGAACAGCGGACGAGACGTGGCATGTGTGGGTTCCTATCGATGCATCATTATACCGTTGCGATACGTTTTCTGACGAGCCAAGCCAATAAGTAATTTATTTTCAATATGATTCAAAAACAGCGAACCCAATTTGCCTTTTCGCCTGATAGCGTCTCGGGGCGCTTTGCGGCGGGTCGGATGGGAAAGCAAAAATCGTCTTGGACAGCAATCGAGCGCTATCTTCCCATGCCTGGAAGGAAGAATAGCACGGCGGTGACGGGAATTCGGGAGACCACTTGCCCTTTGGGGCTTGTTTTCACCGAGGCGGCGAGGTGGCGTGGTGTGTCACCGGGGGGGATAAAAAATCCCGCCCCGGATCGTAAGTATGAGTTTACCGCAGACAGGCCGGGAGGCCCGTCCTACTCGATAGTAGTGACTTTTGTGAGCAGCCGGAATTTACCGGGTTCGTGGCCGGCCAAGGCGGCTAGCGCTAACGACGCGAGTTGCAGCGGGAGGATTTCAACAATTGGGCGGATGGCGGCGGGCGTCGGCGGGATGCGAAAGGCGTCCACGTCGGATTGCGGCGCAACGAGTGCGGCCTTCGCGCCGATGGTCTGCACGTCAACAACCAGATTCTCGTTTAATGCCCCCGTCTTGGGATCGCCCGCGAAGACCAGCACAAATACGCCGGGGCCGCTCATTTCGAAAGGCCCGTGCCGGAAGGCGGAGCAGGTCATCGCTTCGGCGTGGAAATGCGCGGATTCCTTGGGAATCAGGCCGCCCGCGCCGGCGGCCGCCATGGATGCTCCGCGGCCGGTCACGAAGATCGTTCGTACACCTTCCAACAGGTTCACCAGGCTGCCCACCTTGGCTTCCCATCCGGAAAGATATTGCCGAGCCGCGGGCGCCGCAACTTGTAGCGTGCTCTCGATCTGCCGCCGGTCCGCGCCGCGCAGCGCGGCACTCAACCATTCGAGCGCCACCAGCGTGGACACGAACGTTTTGCACGAGACTGACGATTCGTCTCCGGCGTGCGTCAGGATCGTGACGTCCGAGCGGGTGCCCAGCGGAGATTCGGGCGTGTTGGTGACGCCAATGGTGTAGACGCGGCCGGGCCGATGTGAAGTGGCGGCATCCAGCAGGCGGACGATCTCGATACTGCGGCCGGACTGCGAGACGGCGACCAGCAGAGTACGAGGCGTTAGTGCCGCGGCGTAGTAGTAGATCAACTCGGAAGTCTCGTAGGCTACCGCGTGAAATCCGTGCTCCACCAGTTGGATGAGGAGCGGGTGCAGGGCATGATAGGACGCGCCCATCCCGGTGAGTACGATGCGATCGAATGCGGGAAGTGCCGGGAGTTGCGGTGCGCGGCTGAGTCCCGCGACAGTATCTTCCAGCGCGCGCGGCTGCGCGAGGATGTCGCGCAGGTACGGACTTTCCACCATTGAGGGATTAAATTGCATGCATATTGCCTCGGCTCAAAGACGATTCATGGCATCAGATTGAATAGGTTGAATCCTTTCGACTCGATTCAGGTTAGCCGGATGCACCAATGATGCGTCGGCTAGCTGTGTTCCCAAGCTCCTGTATTATACTTGGCAAGAAGCCGTCGATTCCAGGGGGTAGTTGGCGATTTCGCGCAGGCCCGGCTTGTATCGTATACTGACGGGAAGCCAGAAGGGAACCCTGGCGTGGAGGTATAGCCGATGCTCAGATCCGTCGCCGTCGTCGTAGGTAGCTACCTGCTCTCGGTCGTTCTGGTCCTGGCTACGGACCCATTGCTGTCGCTCCTCTTCCCGGGCGACTTCGTTAGAGGCGGCGTCCCATCCAACGCCGCACTTTTTGCGAGCACGGCGCTTTTCGTGGTCGTCTCGATCCTATGCGCCTGGCTCTGCGCGCGATTGGCTCCGGGGCGCGCCTCACGGCATGTGCTTTGGTTCTTCATTGCCGGAGAGGTCATGGGCGTCGTTTCGATTATTCCCAACTGGAGCAAGGGCTGGCCTCACTGGTACTGGTTGTCCTGGCTGCTCACCTGGCCGGTGAGTTGCTGGATCGGACTGGGGATAGCCCGGCGCCGGGATGATTCGCCGATCGCCTGAGACCTCCTCCGCGGAAGTTCGGCCTCCGCCCGTGCTAGTGTAGTTCGTCACACAGATTAACGATTATGGGTCGCATTGTGGGGCGGGCTATTCAGCCCGCAGACCCGCTTTCCAGCGGGTCTAGCCGCCTCAAAAGGCGGCTGCGGCCAGGATTGGCCGCCCCACAAGGGCGCCCGAATAGTCTTCGGGATTTCGGACGCACTACACTAGATTCCTCGGTTTACACACGGCTCGTAAGGCAATTCTCCGCTCCTGCTATCGGCAGTCTCTTAGTCATGCGCTGCTCTTGTCGAGAGCGCAACTCTCTCGAGGTCCAAAGCGGTGATGCCAGACTTGCGCAGCGCCGGCCAGAGCGGTGTCCGCACCCAGCGACGCCAGGGACAACTCCGCCTTCTCGAAGGGAACCATGGTGCAGCATTGCCGTATGACGTGCCGGGCGCGATCCAGAAACAGGTGGCTGCTGCGCATCACGCCGCCGCCGAGCGCGATCATGTCGGGACAGAAGGTCGAGACCAGGTTGGCCAGACCTAAGCCAAGATAGTAGCCCTGGCGGTCCATCACCGCGAGCGCCGCAGGATCGCCGGCTTCGGCCAACTCGCATAAGCGTTGCGTGGTGGGCGCAGCCTCTCCCGCATGGTCTAAGCCGCGGCTGGACTTCGCCCAGGCTAAGATGGCGGGGCCGCTGGACAGGATCTCCCAGCATCCGCGCGCGCCGCAGTAGCAGGGCGGCCCGGAAGCGTCGATCACCTGGTGGCCGATCTCCGGGTGGGAGCCATCCACGCCGCGGTAGAGCGCTCCGTCCAGGATGATGGCAACACCGATGCCCGTACCCACGGTGACATACAGGAAGCGGCGCTTACCGCGGCCGGCGCCCCACACGGCTTCGGCCAGGCCGGCAGCATCGGCATCGTTCTCCATGGCCACCGGAACGCTGAAGGCTGCCGAAAGTTCCGCGACGATTGCGCCGTTTTGCCATCCGGGCAGCAGATCGACGGTGCCGAGCATGCCGGCGAAGGGATCGACCGGGCCGGTGCAACCGATACCGATGCCATGCAGTTTCGAGCCTGCGCGGGCGGTGGTCTCGCGGAGCATGGCGATGGTGCGTTGCAGACCGTCCGGGAAGCCGCGCTCCGGCGCAGTGGGGCATTCCGCGCGGTCCAGGATGCGGCCGTTGCCGTCCACTAGCCCCACCGCGATTTTGGTCCCGCCGATATCGATTGCGCCGATCAAGTCTTGCATTTCGCAGGCTTGCTTTGTTCGTTTCAGAGCGGGTCCTGGAGGACCCGCGCCGGCCTGGAGGCCCGCCCCACCCCGACGTCAGCGGCCGATCAGAAAATCCGTGACGCGCCGGGCTAGCGCGCCATAGGGCGGGCGCAGCAATCCGAGCGTGGTGAAGCGGCTCTGCAGGAACACGCCTTTCTTTTTCGAAAAAGTCAGGAAGCCATCGAACCCGTGATAGGATCCCATGCCGCTGGGTCCCACGCCGCCGAAGGGCAGCTCGTTCTGGGCGATGTGCAGGATGGTGTCGTTTACCGTGACGCCGCCGGATGTGGTGCGCGCCAGCACCGTTTCGACGCGCTTCGAGCTGTGGTCGAAATAATAGAGCGCCAGCGGCCGCGGCCTGGCGTTCACATACTCGATAGCTTCATCAAGCGACCGGTAAGCGACCACGGGCAGGACGGGACCGAAGATCTCTTCGCGCATCACCGCCATACGATCGTTCACGTTCCACAACAAGGTGGGCGGGAACACGCGGTTTTGCTCGTTGGCGGCTTCGTGCGCGGGGTTCACTTCCAGCATTTCGGCGCCGTTGCGCGCGGCATCCTCCACCAAGGCGCGCAACCGCCGATAATGCTCGCGATTCACGATGCGGGTGAAGTCGGGATTACCCACCAGGCGTGGATACATGGCAGCGGCGGCTTCGCGCGCCAGGCGCACGAACTCGTCGCGCGCGCCGGCTTCCACCAACACGTAATCCGGCGCTATGCAAGTCTGGCCGGCGTTGTAGAGCTTGCCGGCCATGATGCGCGCGGCCGCCGTTTGGGCCGGAAAATCGGGATGCACCAGGGCGGGCGACTTGCCGCCCAGTTCCAGGGTCACGGGCGTAAGGTGCTCGCTCGCCGAGCGCATGACGAGCTTGCCCACGCGCGTGGATCCGGTGAAAAGCAGATGATCGAAAGGCAGTGCCGCGAACGCCGCACCGGTCTCGGGTCCGCCGGTGACCACCGCGACATAGTCCGGGGGAAACAGATCGGAAACCAAGTGCGCCAGCAGGTCCGCGGTTCGGGGCGCGAGTTCCGATGGCTTCAGCATGACGCGATTGCCGGCCGCCAATGCGCCCACCACGGGCGACAGGCTGAGGAGCAGCGGATAGTTCCAGGCGCCGATAACACCCACTACGCCGAGAGGCTGATAAACCACGCGCGCACGGCCCGGCAGGAATTGCCAGCCGGCCGCGGCCGGACGGGAACGCATCCATTGCGGGAGATGGCGGATGGCGTGGCGGATGTTATCCACCAGCGGGAAGACTTCGAGCAGGAGGGTTTCCTGGCGGGCGCGCCCGCCAAAATCGTCGGAAATTGTTTGGACGAATTCCTCGCGCCGCGCGCGGAGGGCCTTCAGCAGGGTGCGCAGAGCGCGGATGCGCTGCTGTGCATCGGACGGTTGTTGCGCGCAGGCGGCGCGCTGGGCGGCTAGCATGGCCGTGAGGTCGGTCTGTGCGATGCTGGCGCTGGTAGTGCTCGTAAGTGTGGATTATAGCAACAGGAGACAGGAGACAGAAGACAGGAGACAGAAGACGAGGGCGGTTATAGTTTAGAGATGCAGGCACGGCAGGCCAAGTTGGAGGACGCCGCGGATATTGCCCGCATTTACAATCAAGGCATCGCGGATCGCACGGCAACTTTCGAAACACGGCTACGTAACGAAGACGATATTCGGGAATGGTTCGATGGCGTGCACCCGGTGCTGGTGGTCGAGGAGGCCGGCGCGGTGGTGGCCTTTGCCGCCACCTTCGCTTACCGGCCGCGGGCGTGTTACGCCGGCATTGCCGAGACTTCCGTCTATGTAGACCGCGCGTGCCGCCGGCGGGGCGCGGGACGATTAGCGCTGGAGTCCCTGATCGCAGCCGCCGCGCGGGCCGGCTTCCGAAAACTGGTTTCGCGCATCTTCGTGGAAAACACCGCTAGCCGGCGACTGGTCGGCGCGCTAGGCTTTCGCGAGGTTGGGATCTACGAGCGACATGGCCAACTGGACGGCGTATGGCGGAACGTGACGATCGTGGAGAAACTGATTTAAGGCCGCTGCGCAGGCTCGATGGTTTCTGGCACGAGCTGATCCGGTCCGGACAATGGATCCGAAACACCGGCCCGGCGCACGCGCGGCATCGGCCTATCGCTTACGAAGAAATCCGCGCTGGATTCCGTGGTCGAACCGACTCCTTCGGCGCCAGTCTGGCGGAGCATGTCTGTGGCGCGCTTGACCCAATCGTCATTGTCGCAGTGTACGGACATCAGCACACCACCCTGCTTGATGCGGCCTTCGAACCGTTTCGCCTCGTATTCGGGTACGCCCATACCGGCTAGCGCGCCAATGACGCCGCCCACCGCCCCGACCGCGCCCACACCGGCCAGCGCGGCTACAATCGGTCCCGCCGCAACCAGTGGGCCCAGGCCGGGAATTGCCAGCGCGCCGATGCCGGTGAGCCAGCCGAGCACGCCACCTGAGATGCCGCCTACGATGCCGCCGGTGGTCGCACCTTCCGGCGCCTTGGTATTTTTTTCATGGGCGAAGTCTTTGGTGCCCTGGTTCTCCTGAAACAGTACGGAGATATCCGTACCGCGAAACCCGGCTGCGCGCAGGGCCTCGACGGCCTCCTCGACATGGAGGCGGTCGGTATAAATGCCGAAGACCGAGTTATTCTTGTTGGCCATGATGCTCTCCTTCGCCAGGATTAGGAGCAATGGCGGGGCCAATGGGGTTGAACGTACGGACGGCTTGACGGGCACAGCGAAAATACAATAAACTCGACAAACATGAGCGGGGCGATGTGAGCCGATTCAAAGGCACGGTAGCATTAGTGGCGACGGCTTGCGTAGCCATCGTGGGCGCGGCGCAAACCGGACGGAAGGATACATCTCCACCTCCAAGTGCGGCCGTTGACACGAACGTGAACGATCCCGTCGCCCGACTCGAAAAGCGCTTGGAAACCGGCGAAGTGTCGTTTAGTTATGAGCCGGGGCATGGGTACTTGCGCGCGGTTCTGGATGCCCTGCATGTTCCGGTCAGCTCCCAGACGCTGGTTTTCTCCAAGACCAGCTTTCAGTACGCCCAGATCAGTGCGGCGGCTCCGCGCGCTCTTTACTTCAATGACGACGTATACGTGGGGCAGGTGCACGACGGGAAGTTCCTCGAGCTCGCCTCCTTCGATCCCAGGCGAGGGGCGATCTTCTATCTGGTCGACGAGCGCCAGTCGGAGCGGCCGCGCTTTCAGCGCACCGCCAGCGAGTGCGTCAAGTGCCACGTGGCGAGTTCCACACGGGGGGTGCCGGGCGTGATGTTGCGTTCGCTGTTCACCAAGCCATCCGGTTTTCCGGTGGCCGGCATGAGATCCTTCGTCACGGGGCAGGAGAGCCCCATCGGCGAGCGCTGGGGCGGATGGTACGTCAGCGCCCGCGGCGGCGCGAAGATCGGCATGGGCCACGCCATCGTCTCCGGGGTGGAATATCCCGGTGAAGCTCTCGACACGTCGGCCTACCTGACCGGATCGAGCGACATCGTGGCGCTGATGGTGCTGGCGCACCAGACTCAGATGCACAATCTGATCACGCAAACGAACTACCGGACCAGGCTGGCGCTGTCGGCGAATGGCGGGACCATGGCGGGTATGTCCGATGCCTCTCACAAACAGTTTGAAGATCCGGCGGAACAGTTGGTCCGTTATTTGCTATTTACGAACGAAGCGCGGCTGGATGGCGCGGTGGCCGGGGACAGCGGCTTCACCCACGAGTTTGCCGCGCGGGGTCCATTCGACTCGCGGGGGCGTTCGCTGCGGCAGTTCGACTTGCATGCGCGGATCTTCAGATACCCATGCAGTTATCTGATCTACTCCGAGACCTTCGATGCTATCCCGCAGCCTGCCAAACAGTACATCTACCGCCGGCTGTTCGAGGTGCTCAGCGGGGCCGATCAAAGCGCGGAATTTAGAACGCTATCCGCGGAGGACCGGCGCGCGATCCTGGAGATTCTGGTGGATACCAAGCCGGGCGTGCCTCCGGAATGGAGGCAATGCGTGCGCGTTCCGCGCGACTGACGGGTGGCTGGGGATGCCGCGTGGGCGCCCGCATTCCAGAAACTGCCTACGTCAATAGGCTCCGCAGGCGGCGGAAGCTTTCGGGCTGGCGCAGCTTGCGCAGCGCCCTCAGTTCAATCTGGCGCACGCGCTCGCGGGTGACGTCGAGGTCCGCGCCGATCTCCTCGAGCGTATGTTCGCGCCCGCAACCCACGCCGAAGCGCAGCCGGAGCACTTGTTCTTCCCGCGGAACCAACGTTTGCAGGAAGGCGGAAGTTTCATCCCGCACCTCCGCGGCCAGCACGGTGTCGGCCGGAGAGGCGTTCCCGCGATCGGCAATCAGCTCTCCCAATGTGGACGCATCGTCCGAGCCTATTGGCGTATCCAGGGAAATGGGCTCGCGCGAAATGACTCGGAGCTTGCCGACCTTGTCGCCGGTGGTCTTCATCCGGGCGGCCACTTCGGCATCCTCGGGGGGGCGGCCCAAGTCCCGTTCCAGTTGCCGGGATGCGCGGAAAAACTTGTTGAGCTGATCGTTCATGTGGATCGGAATGCGGATGGTGCGGGACTGCTCGCCGAGAGCTCGCGAGACGGACTGCATGACCCACCAGGTGGCATAGGTGGAGAACTTGAATCCGCGCCGGTAGTCGAACTTCTCGGCGGCCCGCATCAGGCCCAGGCTGCCTTCCTGTACCAGGTCTAGCAGGTGCAGCCCTTTGTTCATGTAGCGTTTGGCTACCGAGACCACCAGGCGAAGGTTGGCATTCACTAAATCGGCCTTGGCTTGTTGCGCCTGCCGCTCGCCCTGGCGGATTCTCTGCAGTGTGGACTGCAACTCGCCGTAGGTGGCGCCTGCGGCTGCTTCGAGCTTGCGCATCTCACCGCGCAACGCCTGTGCGCGGACCGGGGCATCCAGTTCGATCTGTTTCAGTTCGCGGTCGAGCCGTTCCAATTTCGATGCGCTACGGTCCAGTTCGTTGGTGAACTCCGACCACTGGCAGGGACGAAAAGGGATCTGGCGGATATGTTGCGCCACGGTCACTCTGGCGCGCTTCAGCCGGCCTGACAAGTTCCGGCGCAATTCCCGGTCGCTCGCGGGCGCCGCCGCCAGCGCTTGTTCGATCTGCCGCAGTTTGGCGTAGTAGCGCTTTACGCGCGCGAAGTGCGTGGTGAATCCGGCACGGCGCTGGCGGTCGGCGGCGCTATCGTCTTCCACATCGCCGCGCTCGATCGGATCATCGAGTTCCACCGTGCCAGCCTCAATTTGACCTAGCAGTTCGACCACGCGTCGTTGAACCAGCGCGGCGCGGCTGATGGACCTATCGCGGCGAATCCTGCCGCGCTCCATGCGGCGGGCAAGTTCAACTTCCTGGGTGCGTGTGAGCAGCGGAACCGTGCCGATTTCACGCAGGTAGCGTCTTACCGAATCGTCGGGCTCGGTGCCGGACCGGGCAGGTTCCTCGAAGGCGTTTGTGTCCGGATCCGCCATGTGCAAGGGTGAGTCAAACTGGGTGCCCTCACCCACCGCCATCGGATAACTCGATACCATCATGTCCCCAACTCCCCTCTCCCCACGCTTGGCGGGGGTGAAATTGCGCATCCTCAGCAGTTTGCGGCGGTCGAGCGGGCAAACCTACGGTACGCGAGATGGAAAAGGTACGCTCAGAACCGGTGTTTGCTAAGGTTGCACGCGGGAGTAGGCAGTTTAGGGGCCATGTTTTGAGGATGCTACGAGGACGCGGAGGACGCCCGTTTGGAATGCAATTTCTCCAAGACATATGCGTTCAGGCTCTTGCCCTGGCGGCGCGCCTCCGTCATGATTTCACGATGCACTTCGGGCGGCACGCGCACCAGAAATTTCCCGGAGAACGGCTTCTCGGGATCTTCTCCACGGGAAGCGCAGAAATCCAGGTAGTCGTCCAGGGAATCTTCGAATGCCTGTTTCAGTTCCTTGACGGAAGATCCCTGAAAGGTGATCACGTCTCGCGTGTTGATCACTTCGCCATGGAACACGCCCGCTTCTTCGTCCAGATCCACTCTTGCCTGATAGCCCTTGTAGGTCATGATTTCCCTCCAATTCCGATACCAGCCTCCACGAGGAACCTCTGCATGGAGGCAACCGCGCCACGGTCGGTCTCTTTTTTCGGATGCGGGCGATGAAAGACGGCCCTCGCACCGTTGAGCGCGATACGCACGCGCGAGCCTCGACCTTCCGAAATCTCCGCACCATCGTACGACAGCATCGATTCAATCTCCGACCAGGCGATGTTGGCGCGCTTTTCGAAGATGGCTTCCAGCACGCGCTCGCGTTTGCTCACAATCCAATGCTGGCTACCGCGGCGCCGACCATGTCTCCAACCACTTCAACTCCTCCCGCACCTTGATCTTTCCATGCCACGGATTCTTATCCAACTCATGACCTTCGCCCGGGAAAATCAGCAGCTTCACCGGCACTCCCTGCGCATGTAACGCACGCTCCAGAAGATACTGTTCGCCCACATACACTCTTACGTCGTCGGCGCCGGCGACGATGTGCGTCGGAGTCTTCACCTTATTCATCTGCCATATGGCCGCCTCGTCGTTGTAGTTCTTCATCATGTCCCATGGCAGGCCGCCCAGAAAATATGCGTCGTCGTAAGTGGTGTCGTCGTTGCCCCAATTGGCGACGTGCTCCACCGCGCCCGCGCCGCTGACTGCCGCCCGGAACCGGGTAGTCTGTGTGATCAGCCAGTTAGTCATGTAGCCGCCATAGCTATAACCGCCGATGGTCAGATTGTCCGGATCGGCGATGCCGTCCTTCACCAGCGCTTCCACACCTTCCAGAATGTCTTTGCCGGGTTTGGAAACGATATTAGGAATAATTCCCAGCGCAAACTGGTCGCCATAGCCCACCGACCCGCGATAGTTGGGTTCGAACACCAGCCACCCTTGCGCGGCCGCCAGCGACCCCCACTGATACCAATCGGCTTCGAAATGATTGCCGTCGGCATCCTCCGGTCCGCCGTGGATCAGGGTCAGCATCCGCAGGTTCTTTTCGCCCAGCTTGCCGGGCGGATAAATGAGCATGCCTTCCACGGCCACGCCATCGTCCGCGGTCCAGTGATATGGCTGCCCCTCCGGCAGAGCGCGCTCGGTGAACAGCCGGTTAAACGAGGTAATCGGACGCGCATCCGCCACGCTTTCCCCGAAATAAACCTCCGGCGGCTCGGTGAGCGTCGAGTGCACAAACGCGACTTTGGTGGCGTGCGCCGCGGCCGAGATGCGCTCGTACGTACCCGGTTTTCCCGGCTGTTTTACGAAGACATGCGGGTCCTCGCGATAGACTTGCACTTCGGTTCCCATGCGCCCGGTAACCAGCAGGCCGCCCTCTTGCGTGACCGTGTACCCAGTGACCGCTCCTGGAAACTTCGACCACCGCGTGAGGCGCGCGCCGGAAGCTACCGCGTCCACCCAATACACACGCGGCTGCGCGTCCTGATAGCTCCCCTCCACGTCGCCGTTCAGAAACGAGAAGAAGATGTGGCGGCAGTCCGGGGTCCAATGCATGCTGTCCAGCACCGCCGGACGCTGCACCAACTGGCGCGGCTTGCCGCCCTCCGCGTCGACCAAATAGATGCCGTACGCCTCCATATCTTCCTGGCGCTGGGAGATGGAATCCGTGAGAAACGCGAGGGTCGTCCCATGCGACGACGCTTCCATTTGTTTCACTCTCCAGGGCGTGTCGGCAATCGGCTTGACTGTACCTGTCGAGATCTCCACGCGCGCGATGGCGTCGCCCCGCTCCGATTCGCGGAACTCCACCACGTCTTTCCAATCCTTCTTATAGGCCTCCTGTTTTTCCTTGGTCCACGGAGTGCGCGTGGCGAAATAGATTTGCCGCGAATCGGCAGACCAGGCAAACGCATGGACCTTTTCCTCGCCATGCGTAACGGCGAAAGCATCGCCCCCGTTTAGCGGGAGCACCCAAACCTGGTCTTCAGCCTCCCGATCGGACAGAAACGCGATCCAGCTTCCATCCGGCGACCATTCCGGATCGTGGTCGTGGCCCGAGTGGGTGACTTGTACCAGCGGCCCGTGCTCATCGTCGCGATACAGCCACAGATCGTTGCGGAAGCGATCGGCCTCCCAATCGGCGCGTGCCGTCTCAATGAGTACGGCGTGCCCATCCGGCGACATCCGCACGTTGCGGATCTCCACTGAATTGAAAAACTCATCCAAGGTCAGCGGCGGTTTGGCAGTCTGAGCCGCCAGCGCAGCCGCGCAAAGCAATAGGGCAAATCGAAACATTGCAGGCGAATATAGCACGGACAACCCTAAACCGTTCCACTACCCCGTTGCCGGAGGGCATGGCCGTTCACACATCGAGCGGAATAGGGCCGTCTTTCATTTCAGCAGGTTGCACGGCTTGGTCCCTCGGAGTCCAAAATCGCGTGGCTATCGTGATTGTAGAGAGGTTCCGCACATCGGCGGAAAAACCAAATGTCACAACCACAACCAGCACAACCGAATCTACCGCAGTACCCCATTTCCGCACTGGACCTGTTTCCAGTCTATGCGTCACGCGCGGCTTATCAGCAGGCTACCACCAACCAGGCTCCGCCCTTCGACCCAACCCGCGCTCCACAGTACTGGGAAGATCTGTCGCAGGCTGGAAAGTCGGGCACTGTAACCTATTTGACAGTGGACACCACCGATGCGGCCACTGGTTACCTGGGTCAGTTGACCATCACTGCCGTGGCGGCCGCCAGAGTGAATCTTCCCGGCGTCTACACATATTCGCCTTACGTTTCCGCTCCGACGGATGCGATTGAGGTGGGACCGTTCGGAACCGTGGGAACGGCTTCGCCGGATATCGTGTGTCTGCAAGCCGACGCGCAATCGGTGGCCAACGCGATCGCGCCATTATTTCCCGGGCTCACTCCCGCCGTCGCGCAGGCAAATAGCGGCGTGTACCATTACACGTATGGCGTGGACCCGCGCCGCGTGTGGTACATCCAGGTCGGCACCCAAAG
>JBEKTJ010000029.1:0-42926 GCA_049516155.1 Bryobacteraceae bacterium | reverse complement strand
CGCCCGCGGCATTGATGAGCGCCAGTGGGCCGTCCAGAATCGCGGCGTCCGGCAAGTTCTCAACCAACCACGCGATGTGCTTCACGCGGGCCTTGCGTATCTCGTCCCCGTTCGCCGCGGCCGGGGCATTGGCGAGGTAAGCAAGCAGCGTCACCCGGTCCCTCAGGCTGGCAGGACTCTCTACAAGGCCCTGTTCCAGTTGCGCGGCGCCGGCTGCGTCCAGCGCTGCGCCGGCTTTGATGGCGTCCTTGATTTCCTTGTCCATCGTCAACCATCGCCGGCGCAGCGAAAATTCCATGATTCGGGTAATCGGTCTGCGGACCGGAACGTTCAGTCCGATGGCGTAGGACGCCGGCTGCCCATCGCGCGTACCCGGCTGGAATCGCCACTGTTCGAGCGCGCGCACGACATTGTCCGGCAGTGACCCGACCGCATTTAGGTCGAAAGGCGCGCCATCCGGGCCAATCGCCATGCGCACGGACACGTTTTCGAGGACATACGACTTGGCCATCTCCGGCGGGTATTCCGCCTCGACCTTGCGCGTCGCCACCGGAGGTTGGTCACTCTTGTCGGCTGGCGCCGGTCTGCAACAGAACGCGGCCATCGCGAGGCATATAGGTGCGCGCAGTCTCGTCGTCATTTTCGTCAATTCTATCGGAGCGCCGGACCATTCGTCAAAAACCTGCTCTACCCGCCGCGTAGTATACTAGCCCCTTCGCCAAGGAGGGGCCATGCTGCCCGACTACATTTCCAAAGCCGTTCCGAATCCCGCGTCGAACCGCGGTCCGTGGTACGCCAATACCGCGCCAAGCTACGCGGGCATTTTCCTCTGGATCGCCTTCTACATCTCCATCGCCAAGGGCACCATTCCGCACGCCGGAATGGGCCTGTGCATGGCCGCCATCGCAGTCGCCGGACTGCTGTGCTACGCGCTCTATTATTACGCTCCGGCGATGTTGGGTATGAAGACCGGCTATCCACTCTACGTGGTGGGCAGTTCGACTTTCGGTACGGCGGGCGGCTATGTGATGCCCGGACTGCTGATGGGACTCCTGCAGGTCGGGTGGTTCGCGGTGAATACGGCCATCTCCACGCAGTTCATCTTGAACACGGTCGGCTCCAAGGCCGGACCGGGGAGCCCGCCCTTCATCGTCATCGGCATCCTCTGGGGTTACGGGATGGCCTACATCGGCGTCATGGGGATTCAATACGTGGCCAAGCTTTCGCGCTATCTCATCGTGATTCCCGCCGCTATGGTGCTGCTGGTGTTTTCGCAAACCAGCTCCGGCATTAGCCAATACGTGCCGGCCGATCCGCAGCCGTTTGTAGCCTTCACGGTGCTGATCCAGATCGTCATCGGCTTCTTCGCCACCGCGGGCGCGGCCGGCGCCGATTTCGGCATGAACAGCCGCAACGAAAAAGACGTGCGCCTGGGTGGGTTGACGGGCATCACCCTGGCGATCGTATTTGCGGCCGGATTGCCGTTGCTCTCCGTGGCCGGCGCCAGCAAGCTGTACGCGCTTCCAGGGCTGGGGTATGATGACGTCATCCGTTCCATCGGCGGCGTGCTGGCTACCGCCATGTTCCTGCTGTTCACCATCGCCTCCGTGGCGCCCGCCTGCTTCTGCGCCTTCATTGCGGGCAACAGTTTCTCGACCATGATTCCGGGCGTGCCGCGCATCTCGTCCACCATGGCCGGTGTGACAGTCTCCATCGTACTGGCGGTCACTGGCGTAGCCCAAAACCTGATCGGTTTCTTCACCATTGTGGGTGCGTCGTTCGGGCCCATTTGCGGGGCTATGGCGGCGGACTATCTGCTCTCGGGCAAACGTTGGGCGGGTCCGCGCGAAGGCGTCAACTGGGCCGGATATCTGGCGTGGGCGGTGGGCTTCGGGGTCGGTATCTTGCCGTTCTTGCCGATTTCCGAAGCGCTGAAGACTTACGTCCAGCCTGCCGTGCTGTATAGCTTCGTGGCGGGCTTCGTAGTTTATGCCGCGCTAGCCAAAGCGGGCATGCAGCCGCGCACGGTGCCGATGGCGGCCTCGGCCGGCCGTTAGTTCGTACGACAGGCCTCCTGGCCTGTCGCCTATCTGTCATAGAATTGAGGCATACGTGTCTTCCAGCACCCGCGGGCGTAGCACCCGTCGAGATTTCCTGGTAGCTGCCGCCGGTTGCGCCTCGTCGTGTCTGGCGCCGGCCGGCGCGGCGTCCCCGCCGATCTTCGAAAGCGTCCCACCGGCAAAAAGCGGCATCGCCTGGGTCCATGACAACGCCATGTCCCCCAATCGCTATCTGCCCGAGAGCATGGGACCCGGATGCGCCTTCCTGGATTACGATAACGATGGGTGGATGGACATCTATCTGGTCAACAGCGGCCCTTGCGATTTCTTCCAGCCCGCCAAACCCATCCGCAATGCGTTGTACAAGAACAATCGGGACGGCACCTTCACCGATGTCACCGAAAGAGCGGGCGTAGCAGGCGGTACCTTCGGCATGGGCGCCGCCGCCGGCGACTATGACAACGACGGTTTCCCGGATCTGTTGGTCACCGCTTACGGCCGCACCATTCTGTATCACAACAACGGCAACGGCACATTCACCGATGTAACCGAAAAGTCCGGACTGGCGATGAACGGATGGACCACCAGCGCAGTCTGGTTCGATTACGACAACGATGGCCGCCTGGATCTGTTTGTTTGCAGTTTCGTGGATTATGGCTCGCAGCATTTTTCCTGCGGCGACAACAAATTGGGGCTGAAATACTACTGCATCCCGCGCCTGTTCAAGCCCACCCACAGTTTTCTGTACCACAACAATGGCGACGGGACCTTCACCGAGGTAAGCCGCGGAACCGATATCGCGCGCGCCCTGGGCAAGGGTTTGGGAGTGGTGGCTACCGATATCGACAACGACGGCCGGATGGACCTTTTCGTGGCCAACGACACGGTGCAGAACTTCCTCTTCATGAACCGCGGCAAGGGCAAATGGGACGAGATCGGAGTCAGTGCGGAGGTAGCCTTCAGTGAGAACGGACAGCCCCGCTCGGGGATGGGCGTGGACGCCGCCGATTTCGACGCCGACGGCTGGCAAGACTTGTTCGTGTCCAACATCGATCGGGAAATGTTCTCGCTGTACCGCAACCAACATGACGAAACTTTCGCGGATGTGGCGTTCCCCAACGGCGTGGCGCAGGCCACTCGCCTGCTCAGCGGTTGGGGCCTGAAGTTCTTCGATTACGATAACGACGGCCGCATCGATCTGATCCTGGCCAACGGCCACCCCGACGACATGATTGAAAGGTACTCGACCCAGGTGACATATAAGGAGCCGTTGCTGCTGTTTCACAACGACAACGGCCGGCTGCGCGATGTTAGCGCGGATGCGGGGCCGGCATTCACCGGAATGCTGGCGGGGCGCGGCTTGGCGGTGGGCGATTACGATAACGACGGCCGTCCGGATGTTCTGGTCGGCGTCAACGGCGGCGCGCCCGTCCTACTGCACAACAGCGCCCCGGCGGCCGGCCACTGGTTGGGATTGAAACTGGTGGGCCAACGCGCCAACCGCGATGCCATCGGCGCGCGTCTCTCCTGGTCCGCGGGGGGCGTGCGGCAGTCGCGGCTCAAGAACGCCGGCGGCAGTTATCTTTCCTCGCACGATCCGCGCGAAATCCTGGGCCTGGGCTCCGCTAATAAAGTGGATTGGCTGGAGATTCGTTGGCCCGCGCCCAGCAAGCAGGTCGACCGCTACACGGATCTACCGGTGGACCGGTACATGCAAATCACCGAGAAGTAATCAAAAGGCGGCTGCGTTTCCCGATTCCGAAAACGCCCGATTGACCAATCCCATCCACATCCGACATAATCAACCGGGAATGACCGGAGCCAGCGTCTCACATTACCGGATACTCGAGAAACTCGGCAGCGGGGGTATGGGGATCGTCTATAAGGCCGAGGACACGCGCCTCGGCCGGGTAGTGGCCCTCAAGTTCCTATCCGACGAGCTGCCGCGCGAGCAGGAAGCCCGCGACCGGTTCCGGCGGGAAGCGCGCGCGGCTTCGTCGTTGAGCCACCCCAACATCTGCACGGTATACGATATCGGCGAGCACCAGAGTAGGCCCTTCATCGCCATGGAGCTGCTGGAGGGACAGACGCTGGCGGAGTGTATCGGGGGCCAACCCATGGCGGTGGACGATCTGCTGGACCTGGCGATTCAAATCGTCGATGCGCTCGACGCGGCGCACGCCAAAGGCATCGTTCACCGGGACATCAAACCCTCCAACATCTTCGTGACGCCGCGGGGCCAGGCCAAGATCCTGGATTTCGGCCTCGCCAAAATGGCGCTGGGGTTCCCGGGATCGGCATCCGAGCCCATCGCTACGGCAACGTTGGTAACTAGCCCTGGCGCAACCATCGGTACGCTGGCCTACATGTCGCCGGAGCAGGCCCGCGGCGAAGAGTTGGACGCCCGCGCAGACCTGTTCAGCTTCGGCGCGGTACTGTACGAGATGGCTACCGGCCAAAGGGCTTTCCCGGGGAAGACTCCGGCGGATGTATTTGCCGCCATTCTCACAGGGACGCCCCCGCCCGTACCTGGAGCCTTGCGGCCCACGATCCAGCGCGCGCTCGAGAAAAATCGCGATGACCGGTGGGCCAGTGCGGCGGAAATGAAGTCCGCGCTCGAGGGGATCGGGCGCGAGCGTGGTTCGACGCGAACCTCCGTGCCGGCGCGCAAACCCCGGCGCTGGATCGCCGCCCTGATTCTGATATCGGTTCTTGGGGCTGCTGGGTTTTGGTTGGCGCGAGCGCGGCACGGGCCTCGCGCCGCCGAACCGATAGGCGTCTCCGCGACCACTCCGATGCGCCGGTCGGTGGCGGTGCTGGGCTTCAAGAACCTCGCCGGAAGGCAGGATGCGGCCTGGCTCTCGCCCGCGCTCGCGGAGATGTTTGCCAGCGAGCTGGCGGCCGGCGAGAAGCTGCGTACGATCGCCGGCGAGGACGTGGCCCGGGCCAAAATCGACCTCTCGCTGCCGGATGCCGACGGATATGGGCGCGACACGCTGGCCCGAATCCGAAAAAATATCGGGGCGGATCTCGTGGTGCTTGGGTCCTATTATTACTCCGGAAAAGACGCCGGGGGACAAGTGCGGCTGGATCTCCGTCTGCAAGACGCGCGGGCCGGCGATACGGTCGCCACCGTCTCCCAGACGGGCACCGATGTGCAGCTTCTCGACTTGGTCTCGCGCACCGGAGCCCGGCTGCGCGAAAAGTTGGGTGTGGAAGACGTGACGCCGGCCCAGGCGACTGCCGTGCGCGCCGAACTGCCCTCCAATCCCGAAGCAAACCGGCTGTATGCAGAGGGCTTGGCTCGCCTGCGCGTATACGACGCCCAGGCCTCCCGCGATCTGCTGGCGAAGGCAGCCGTCGCCGAACCGTCGAACGCGCTGGTTCATGCTTCGCTGGCGCAAGCGTGGAGCGTTCTCGGCTATGACCAGAAAGCCAAGCAGGAGGCCGCGAAAGCCATGGATCTCTCGGCCGGTCTTTCGCGAGAGAGGAAGCTGCTGATTGAGGGCCGCTATCGCGAAATCACCGGAGAGTGGGATCGCGCGGTGGAGATTTACGACACCCTATTCAGATTCTTCCCGGACAGTCTCGATTACGGACTGCGCCTGGCATCTGCCCGGACCGCGGCTGGAAAAGGCAAGGACGCGCTGCAGACCATTGCGGCAGTCCGCATGCTGCCGGGGCCGGCGCGCGAAGATCCGCGCATCGATATGGTGGAATCTTCCGCGGCCGAGTCGCTGGGTGACTTCCATCGCGCCGAGCAACTGGCCGCCTCCGCGGCGGAAAAAGGCGAACGGGAAGGAGCAGGGCTGCTGGCTGCCCGCGCGCGCCAGCAGCAAGGTTGGGCATTGGAGCGTCTCGGCCAATTGCAGCAGGCCACCGCCGTTCTGGGACAGGCGGAGAAAGTTTTCGCCCGCGCGGGCGACAATGCAGGCGCGGCGCAAACGCTGCACTCGATGGCGGGAGCGCTTTATGACCAGGGCGATCTGACGGGCGCGCGCAAGCTTTACGAGGAGTCGCTGAGCGTTTTCCGCAAAAGCGGAGACCGCCGCCACGTGGCCTCCAATCTTAACGCCAGCGCCAACATTTTTTACGAACAAGGCAATCTGGCGGCGGCCGAGAAGGGTTATGAGGAGGCGCTGTCGATTCAGCGCGAGATCGGAACCAAAGACGATGTCGCCGGGACTCTGGGTAATATCGCGAACGTTCTGGATGGCGAAGGCGATCTGGCCGGAGCCAGAAAGATGCATGAAGAAGCTCTGCGGAACTTCCGCGAGGTAGCCGACAAAAGAGGCACCGCATCGACGCTCTCCAACCTTGGAGGGCTGCTGCTGGAACAGGGCGATCTGGCGGGGGCACGATCCTTCTACGAACAGGGGCTCAAGATTTGCTTGGAGACGGGCCACCGAAGGGGGCAAGGCTACGCGTTGGCGGGACTCGGACGGATCGCGCTGGCCCGAGGCGACATTGCCGAAGCGCGCCGCAGGATGGAGGAAGCGCTGTCCATTCGCAGTGAGATGGGCGATGAGTTCAATACCGCGGTCAGCCGCGTGGATCTCGCGGTGGTGGCGATGGAGGAAGGGCGGCCCGCGGATGCCGAGGCTCCTTTGCGCAAGGCCGGCGAGGTTTTCCATAAGGCAAAATCGGATGAGGACGAAGCCGGGGCGTATGCCGCGTTGGCGCAGTCGTTGGCGGCGCGGGGCAAAGAGTCCGATGCTATTGCTGCCGTCCGGCGCGCCAGGGCCCTGCTATCGGCCGGCACTTCCTTTCCGGTTCGCTTCGCAGTCGACCTGGCGCAGGCGCGCGCCGATGCCGGCTCCGCGCCGGCGGCCGTGGCGGATAGCCGCAAGCAGCTCGAATCCGCGCTGGCCCAGGCGATTCAGCATGGCTTTGTAGGTTCCGAGTACGAGTTGCGCCTCGCGCTGGGCGAACTGGAGGTGCGGTCCGGCAACGCGGCGGAAGGACGCGCCATGCTGGTGGAGCTAGCCAACAAAGCCGGCGCAAAAGGGTTTGGCCTGATCTCGCGCAAAGCCCTGGCAGCGCGTCCGGGACCGAAATGACGGCGAGTCTACGGGCGGCTTAAAGCCCGCGCATAGCTGCGGCGGATACTGCAGGGCAGTTGGTAGCGGTCAAATGCCGTCACATCGCACCAGGCGACGTCGCGCACCTCCTCGGATGTGTGGAAGGTGTCCGACGCGGCTTGGAACCGGAAGATCAAATCGTGATGCAGATGGAACGGTTCGTCGCGCCGCGGCGGGATGCCGTGTACATCCACACCCACCAGCCGCGGCGCGGTGTCCGCCCGCAGGATTGCGCCGGTCTCCTCGACCACCTCGCGGCGTCCCGCGTCCCCGATAAGCGGATCCTCCGGCTCCACGTGGCCGCCCGGAAGCAGCCAGCGCTGCAGGCGCCGATGCAGCACCAGCAGGATGCTGTCCTGTGTGGGACTGAGCACCAGACCGGTGCAGGTGATGTGCCCCGGATTGAATTGCCGCCGGGAGAATGGCTCCGGCGAAGAGGCCAGCAGCGCCAGCACGAGTTCCTTGCTTTTGGCGGCTTCGCCGTCGCCGGCCGGGTCAAAGTTGTGCAAGAGAGGGGCGACGGCTGCGGGTGCAATCATCCTTCGATTATGGCGCGGACACTACCGCCGTCTCGCGCCCTTAGCGCACGATGGTAAAATGTTGCTACCCATGAATGAATCCGGAATCCCAGACTTGTACCAAGTCGTACTGAACGCTCTCGATCTTCACGCGTCTTACCCAATCCCGGAGCTTCGGCTGGAAAAGGCCCGCAGGCGGCTGGTAGTTGCGAGCGGAAATGCCCTGCCGACCGGGCGCATCATTTTCGCCGATGAGGACGCGGTTTACTGCGACGAGGGGCAATATATCGCCACCCTCGACCGCCAATCCGATATCGACTCGGTGGTGGTCATATCGGCTTCCGGCAAGAAACATGCCCCAATCATACTTTCCGAGCTGATCCATCGCGGTCTTTCGCCTTACCTCATAACATGCTCGCCGGAATCGCCTGCGGCGGCATTGCTTCCGCACGAGCGCGTTTTTGTTACGCGTAGCCTGCCGGAGCCGATCACCTATAACACTTCAACCTATTTGGGGATGGTTCTGGCCAAGACTCGCGAGGATTCCGCGCAGATTAAGCAGCACATTCTGAGCAAGGTAGCTCCGCTGATACCGGACTTCACCAAGTATCGGGCTTTCTACATCATGGTGCGGCCAGAATTCGAGCTTGCACTCCCCATGTTTGTCACGAAGTTCGACGAGCTCTTCGGCGGACGGTTGACCGGACGATGTTACACCGTGGACCAGACCCTGCATGCCAAGACCGTGGTCCCGTGGGACAAGGAGTTATTCATCAGCGTCGGCACTCCTAACGAGGACTTCGGCTCGGAGCGGTTCCAGGTCCCTTTAGCCGAAGGAGCCGGATTTGCGGCGATGATCGCAACCACTTATTACGTCATTGGGCATATCCAGGCGCAGAACCCGCCCTGGTTCAAAGAGCATGCCGAGGAGTACACTCGGATACAGAACGCGCTCTTTGAGAAACTCGAAAAACAGCAAGGTAAACTTTAAAGCCATTTGCTTGTGGGGCAGGATGGCTCAGCGTGTCCCGCTGCACTAAGAGAATATGGGCATCGCCATCACTCAAGTGGACGCTTTCACCAGCCGGCCGTTCGCCGGAAATCCGGCGGCGGTGTGCATCCTTTCCGAGGCGCCCGAAGAGCGCTGGATGCGGGACATAGCGCGCGAGATGAACCTCTCCGAAACGGCCTTCCTGGTCCCGCAAGACGGAGGCTACAACCTGCGCTGGTTCACGCCGGCGGTCGAAGTGGACCTGTGCGGCCACGCCACGTTGGCGAGCGCGCATGTGCTGTGGGAGGAGGGCCATCTGGCTGCGGGAGCGCAGGCGCGCTTCCACACCCGCAGCGGCTTGCTGCTTGCCGATCGCCACGGCGAATGGATCGAGATGGATTTTCCGGCCAAGGTGGAGCAAGCCGCCGAGCCGCCCGCGGATCTTGCCGCGGCTCTCGGATTGACGCCGGTCTATGTGGGGCGCAACCAGTTCGATTACCTGGTCGAGGTGGAATCCGCGGCGGCGCTACGCTCCGCGCAGCCGGATCACGGCGCTCTGCGGAAACTGCCGGTGCGCGGCGTCATCGTGACCGCGCGTTCCGATACGCCTGACTTCGATTTCATCTCGCGCTTCTTCGCGCCGGGTTCGGGAATAGACGAAGACCCTGTAACTGGCTCGGCCCATACCTGCCTGGGACCGTATTGGAGCAAGCGTTTGGGCAAGAGCGAGTTCGTGGCATTCCAGGCTTCGCCGCGCGGCGGCGTGGTGCGGGTGCGTTGCAACGGCGATCGTGTGTTTCTCGGCGGGCAGGCGGTCACGGTGTTGCGCGGCGAGTTAATGGGATGACGCCTGGGCTTTGATCCGCTCGACTAACCTGTAGACCGTGGTTGACGGATTTGCTCCCACGGTGTCGCGCGAACCGTGCCATCTTTCGAGGTCCTCGGCGCGTCGCAAGGCGTCGGGGTATCTCGGCCTCAGGGTTGCGTAATCGAGATCCTTATCACAGTTGCGCATGTGGCTCTTGCACCGGTGCTGTACCTTGCCGCGCTCAATATGGGCGCGCTGATCCTGAAAGTGCAGGAGCGCCCACAATTCGAAGCAGGGATTCGAAATAGCCAATCCGATGCCATTGGCCCTGGCCTGATCCTTGGCCTCGGGAATCAGCGGGTGCTCATCAATATCGAATACGCACCATACTTCTTCGTACTTCTGGTTGTCGTCCTTGAGCTTTTTCGCCTTGCCGTCGGCTTCTCTCTTTAGGCCGGCGGCCCGTTCGACAAGGGTCTTTGGTGTTCCTCCAGATTCGATCCGGAGATCGATGAGACTGCGCTCGGTATGTTGGACACCTTTGAAGTAGCGCGGTTCGGTGACTATGCCCTCGCAGACAATCAAGAAGCGCGGCTTCGGCGGGCGGCGTGGCCTGCGGCGTTGAAGGTCGTCACGATTTCTCGCCATTGCCGCCTGCGTTCCCGGTCAGATAGTCAGGATGAATGAACGGAATGGCTCCGTACCGCCCTTGGAGGTATCCATTCTCCAAGTTTTCTTGACGTCGTGGTTTGAAGTCGGTTAGCGGATAGAGATGGCTGCTTCCGGTCGAGTCTTTCTCCGTAAACCAAATCTGGTCGCGTCTGAGATCGCCGCTGCTCAGGAGATTGGTATCATGCGTGTTGAAGATCAACTGAGCCGATCGTGGATTACTGGTTGAGCTACCAAAGAGTCGCAAGACCTGAACCGCCATGAGTGGGTGCAAACTCGTATCGATCTCGTCGACCAAGAGTGTTCCACCATTCTTCAGGAGATTCACCACAGGTCCGACCAGGGCCAAAAAAGCGAGCGTACCGCTTGATTCTTGCTCGGCTTCGAATGGAACTGTTCGATTTCCGACGTGATGCAGAAGGCGGACCATCTTGCGTGTTTCCGGCAATTTCGGCATTGAGGTCACTTCCGTTCGGACAACTTCCATTATTTTCTTCGCCAGGTCTGGCCACGGGGTATCTTCAATGTGCAGTCCCTCGATTCCAAGGTCGGCCTGCGTAAGCAGGCGCGAAATTGTAGCCTTGTCCGTTTCCTCTTGGCAGAACTGGGCGACCTCTTCGTGGTGGGCGGCTCGGCTCGCCAGTCCAAGACTGCCAATCACGAATGATATCAACTCCGAGAACCATCTATAGGTGCGTGATAGCGCCTCGTGGTTATTTTGGGCCGCCGCTGAAAGAAAGAGGCTGTTCTTGCGTGTGAGTCCCTCGATAATTCTATTCTCGCCGGGCATTTTGGGGCCGAACAAGATCGGACTACCCTCGGCTCGCTCAAACCATACCTGTTTCTTCCCCTTTGGGTAAACATAGAGCCATTCCCGGAGGATCGCCTGCGGATTAGCAGCGAATCCATATTGGTGTCGAATGCCATCAAGCAGGAAGTCGGCCGAGAACTCAGATGGGAGCACGGAGTTGTCGCCGGCAAACGGCTCTACAGGGATACGCTGATCTGGTTGCCATTGCGTTTGTGAGAATTTTACTGCGTTGGCCATGAATTCGAAGGCCTTAATCACGGCGGTCTTGCCCGATGCGTTGGCTCCATAGATTGCGGCGACGGGCACGACCTGCTCGCGCAATCCAGGCGGGCTGAAAAGGCCATTGCCGGACCCGGGCAGCTTGCTCGCTACGAGTGACAGTTCCTGTTCCGTCCGAAACGAGCGAAAGTTCGAGAGTCGAAACTTCAGGAGCATGTTCTGTTTATCATCTTCGCACAAGAGCGCACTTCCGCCATGCTAAACTCCACCTATGCCCCCCGCCGCTCGCGAAATGCCCGATGAGCCGCCGCCGTTTCTAGGCACTTGGCCGCGCGTCTACACGGCGGTAATCGTCTATCTCGCATTGCTGATCGCACTGTGCTACATCTTCACCCGCGCGTTTTCATGAGACCTCTCGATTGGATAGTCCTGGTTGGCTCGCTGGCTTCTATCATTGCCTACGGCCTGTATCGCGGCCGCGGCAGCAACACCGTCGACCGCTATCTGCTGGCCGGCAAAACGATGCCCTGGTATGCCATGGCGCTGTCGATCATGGCCACCCAGGCCAGCGCCATCACCTTCATCTCCACCACCGGCCAATCCTACGTGGATGGCATGCGCTTCGTACAATTCTATTTCGGCATGCCGCTGGCCATGGTGGCGCTCTCTGCCACGGCCGTTCCCATCTTCCATCGCGCCAAAGTATACACCGCCTACGAGTACCTGGAGAACCGTTTTGACGCCAAGACGCGCGCCCTCGCCAGCGTCATTTTCCTGATGCAGCGCGGACTGTCCGTGGGCCTCACCTTTTACGCACCCGCCATCGTGCTTTCGGTGATCTTCGGGTGGCCGGACCGTCTGACCACCCTGATCATCGGCATCACCGTAGTCCTGTATACGGTGACTGGCGGCATTCGCACAGTTACCTGGACCGATGTACAGCAGATGATCGTCATCCTCTTCGGCCTGGTGGTGGCATTGGCGATGATCTTCGTGCTGCTGCCGCGCCAGATTTCGTTTCTGGACGCCGTGCACCTGGCCGGTTTCGCCGGCAAGCTTAACGCGGTCACCTTCCATTTCAATTGGAACGACCGCTACAACCTGTGGAGCGGGCTGATCGGCGGCATGTTCCTGGCGCTTTCGTATTTCGGATGCGACCAGTCCCAGGTGCAGCGCTACCTGACCGGCAAATCCATCGCGCAAAGCAAGCTGAGCCTGTTGTTCACCGCCATGGCTAAGATCCCGATGCAGTTCTTCATTCTGTTCATCGGGGCTATGGTATTCGTGTTCTACATCTTCGAACCCGCCCCCATGGTGTTCCAGCGCATCGAGTATAACCGCATCCGCCAGCCGGAGTTGCGCGCACGCTATGAGCCGATCGCCGCCAGTTACCAGGACGCTTTCGAGCGTCGCAAAGCGCAGGCGCTGGCGATCGTGCAGGCGCGCCATGCCGGCGATACGCGCGCGGAAAACGACGCCGTCGAAGGCTACCGGCGCGCGCAGCAGGACATGGACTCGGCGCGCCGTCAGGGCGCCAGTCTGGTGGAAGCCACCGGCGGCGAGAAGGGCTTCAAGGATACTAATTACATCTTCCTGTCTTTCGTGACGCGCTATCTTCCGACCGGCATTGTAGGTCTGTTGATTGCCGTGATCCTGGCCGCCACCATGTCGTCCAGTTCCGGGGAAATCAATTCTCTGGCCACGGTCTCGGTGGTCGACATTTACAAGCGGCACTTCCGCAAGCACGCCTCGGACCATCACTATTTGACCGCCTCGCGCGTGGCCACGGCCTTCTGGGGCGCATACGCGGTCGCTTTCGCGGGACTCGGAAAACATCTGGGATCGCTGATAGAAGCAGTGAATATTGTCGGATCGCTGTTCTACGGATCGCTGCTGGGAGTGTTCGTGCTGGCCTTCTTCTTCAAACGTGTCACCGGCACCGGCGCTTTTGCGGGGATGCTGGCCGGAGAGGCCGCCATCTTCGCGGCGTTTCTATTCACCGGGATTTCGTTCCTGTGGTACAACGTGATCGGCTGTCTGGTGGTGATCGCGACCGGTATGGCGGTCAGCTACGTTTCGCCCGCAGCTTCCGCCACACCAGGTACAGCACGATAACCGCGCCAATCACGCCAGAGGCGATCATCATGTGGTGATGGATCTGCGCCGAAACCACTTGCCAGCGGTCCCCCAGAAAATAACCTAGCGACACAAATGTGGTGGCCCACAGGAACGCGCCCAGATACGCGAATAAAGCGAAGATGTGCGGCTGCACGTAAGAGACACCCGCGGCGTATGCCGTCAGATGCCGGACGCCGGGAACGAAGTAGCCGAACGTGAGGCTCCAGTGGCCCACGCGTTCGAAGAAGCGGTGCGCCTTGGCGAGGCGCTCCTCGGTAAGGTGGATGTATTTGCCGAAGCGGTGGATCAGCGCCAGTCCGAAAGTGCGGCCCAGCGTGTAGCTCACAGTGATGCCGCAGATGGTGCCGGCCAGCACTGTGGCGAAGGCGGGTAGGAGATTAAAGTGGTGAGTGAAGATCAGGTAGCCGGTGAAGGCTAGCAGCGTCTCATCGGGAACGGGCAGGCCCACGATGCCCAGCATGAGCAGGCAGAAGATGGCTGGATACCCATAGTGCGTGATCCAGTCGAGAACGTGATGTTCCATGATTACAAGCAGGCGGGCGTGGACGCCCGCTGCAGGCCTGGAGGCCTGCCCCACTACACTACTAACGTCGAGACCTCCACCTGGGAGCGATTACCCTCCACTACGACGATGCCGGATTCGGTGACGTGGTGATAGCGGCGATCGTTCTCCAGGTCGTAGCCGATGCAAGCGTCGGCGGGCACGCGCACGTTCTTATCGAGGATGGCGCGGCGGACACGCGCGCGCCGGCCGATGTCGCAGTTATCCAGGATGAGGCAGTCCTCCACCAGCGCTCCGGCATGCACCTTCACCCCGCGGAACAGCACGGAATTCTTGACGGCGCCGCCCGAGAGAATGCATCCGCCGGAGCAGATGGAATCGATGGCCTCCCCACGGCGGTTCTGGTCGTCGAAGGTAAACTTGGCGGGCGGCTCCGGGTAGCTGGCGGTGCGCAGCGGCCATTTCCGGTTGTAAAGGTTAAGCGCGGGTTTCACCGAGCGCAGGTCCATATTGGCGTCGTAGTAGGCGTCTATGGTGCCGACGTCGCGCCAATAAGCGGCCCCATCGGCGGGCTCGCCGGGAATGCGATTGCTCTGGAAATCGTACGCGTACATCTCCGAGTTGCCCGCCAGCTTGGGCAGGATGTCGTGGCCGAAGTCGTGCGAACTGCCGTCGTTGGTGGCGTCTTCATACAGTTCGCGCAGCAGCGTGCGGGTGGAAAAGATGTAGTTGCCCATGGAGGCGTAGACCCGCTCGGGGTCGCCGGGTATGGTGGGAGCGTCCGCTCGCTTTTCGTGGAAGGCGATGATGCGCCCATCCGGCGCCGCTTCGATCACCCCAAACTCCGAGGCGAACTTCTTATCAACGGGGATCGCGGCCACGGTGACGGCGGCGCTCTTCTGCTCGTGGAACTCGATCATGCTATCGATGTTCATGCGATAAATGTGGTCGCCGCCGAAGATCGCCACGACATGCGGATCGGCCTGCTCCACCAGATTGATGTTCTGATAGATGGCGTCCGCCGTGCCCTGGTACCAGGTTTCACCAGCCGAACGCATTTGCGCCGGTACCGGAATGATGAATTGCGTCTTCAGCAGCCCGCCAAATTGCCATCCCTCGCTCAGGTGCTGCAGTAGCGACTGACTCTTGAACTGCGTCAGCACGTAGATGGAGTAGATGCCCGAGTTGATGAAATTGCTCAGGACGAAATCGATGATGCGATACTTCCCGCCAAAGGGGACAGCCGGCTTGGCGCGCTCCTTTGTCAGCGGGTACAACCGGGTACCCTTTCCACCTGCCAGCACGATTCCCAGGACGCGTAGTCGCATAGGCTGTCAGCCAATATACTATCAGGACGCGGGGGGCTGCGCGCCAATTGGTGAACCCTTTGCGGCCGGGGCGGGCGCTATAATCCGCTACAATCGGATGCATGTCTAAGACTCCGCCGGCCGCGGGAACGGCACCTCAGGTCGAGGATGAATTCAACACCGCGCTCACGGCGCTTGTCGAGCAGGTGAAACGCGATGGCTCCATTCTGGCCGCGATTCTGTGCGGCAGCCTCTCCCACGACACCGTCTGGTCGAAGTCCGATATCGATTTGTTGCTGGTGACCATCGACGATAAGAAAGCCGCCACCGACAGCCTCTGTCTCTACGCGGAGGGAATCAATGTACACGCCATCCTGATGGCCCGCGCCGATTTTCGCAAGACCGCGGAAGGCTCCATTCGCAACTCCTTCATGCATTCGCTCCTGGCAAAAGGACGCTTGCTCTACAGCCACGACGAGAGTATCGCCGCGCTCTGCGAACGCCTGCACGCACTCGGCGAGCGCGATACGCAATTGCAATTGCTGGCCGCGGCGGCCCACGCGCTCCCCTCCATCTACAAGGCACACAAGTGGCTGATCACGCGCGGCGATTTGAATTACACCGCCCTCTGGATTCTGTACTCCGCCAATGCCCTGGCAAGAATCGAGGTACTCGAAGCCGGCTTGTTGGCCGACCGCGAGGTTCTCCCCCAGGCGCTCAAACTGAATCCATCGTTTTTTGAACTCGTGTACACCGACCTCCTCAACGCGAAGAAGACCCTGCGGGCAGTCGAGGCCGCGCTGGCGGCTATCGATGCATACCTGCGGAAGCGCGCCGTCAGAATATTCGCTCCGATCGTGGAGCACCTGACCGAAGTGGGCGAAGCCCGCTCGGCCACCGAAATCGACCACCACTTCCAGCGCACCTTTGGCATCGAAGGAGTTTCCGGCGCGTGCGAATACCTCGCCGACCAGGGTCTCATCGGCAAAGCGCCGCTCCCTGTCCGGCTGACCAGACGGAGCAACATCGCGGTCAACGAACTGGCGTTCTTTTGCGGAACGAGCGTGTCCGATGCCTGGTAGCTCCAGGCGGCCCGCCGCACGCACCACCATTGCGGTGCAGGGCGCGCGCGTTCACAATCTGAAAAACGTATCCCTCGAATTGCCGCGCGATCGTCTGATCGTAGTCACAGGTCTTTCGGGTTCGGGCAAATCGAGCCTCGCGTTCGATACGATCTACGCCGAAGGGCAGCGACGGTACATGGAGTCGCTCTCCACCTACGCCAAGCGGTTTGTTTCGCAAGTGGCCAAGCCCGACGTAGACTTCGTCTACGGCCTCTCGCCCGTCATCTCGATCGAACAGAAGACTACCGCCAGCAATCCGCGTTCGACGGTCGGAACCATGACCGACATCGCCAGCTACCTGAACTTGTTGTTTGCCACCATCGCCGAACCGCACTGCCCACGGACCGGCGAGCGCGTCGCCAGCCGCTCCCCTAACCAGATTCTAGAAGCGATTCTAGCGCTGCCTGAAGGCGCCGAAATCGAGTTGCGCGCGCCCGTGTTCAAGCAGTACGGGGAGGAGTTGGACGTCGTCTTCACCGAGGTCCGCAAGAAGGGCTGCCGCGAATTGGTCGTCGATCGCAAACGCGTAGACCTCTCGCAGGAACTCTCGCTCGACGAGTCGGAGGTCGCGGACATAGACGCGGTCGTCGACCGGGTAATCGTGGGCCGCCAGCACGAGAAGGCGGTCAAGGCGGCAATTGCGGCCACTCTGCTGGTGGGCGATGGGTTAATGCAGATCCAGATTCTGAAGGGCGTGTCGAAGGCCGAAGGCGACCGCTTCTACAAGGGCCTATGCAGCGCCACGCATCACTTCGTCTACGGCGGCATCGAACCCGAGTACTTCATGTTCAACAATCCGGAGAGTGCCTGCCGCACGTGCGGCGGGCTGGGGGTGCACAAGATCACCCATCCGGAACTGCTGGTTCCCGACCCGAAGCGCAGCATTCGCGGCGGCTGCTTCGTGAAAGAAGCGTATCGATACAACCCCGACACGTGGGACGGCCGCATCCTGTACACTCTCGCCGCGTTGTTGAGGTTTTCGCTCGACACCCCGTGGGAGGAATTGCCGGAGACCGTGCGCCACTCGGTTCTCTATGGTCTGGACGGCCGGAAAGTGCGAACCATCTCGCCCCCCGAATCGAAGGTGAAGCGCGAGGATTGGGACAAACACGAAATCGGTTTCGGGGGCATCGCCCGCCGCATCGAGCGCCATTACCGCCGCTATCGCCAGCGCGGCGAGGCCAGCACCGGGATGGAGGAATGGCTCGATAAAGTGATGGTGGAGCGCACCTGCCCCGACTGCAAAGGCGCGCGCCTGCGCGCCACCCGTCTACTCTTCACCGTCTCGGGCAAAACGATCCACGAGGTGGGTGCGCTCAACTTCGACGAGCTCCATACTTTCCTCGGCGGCCTCAAGCCGGCCGGCCGCGGCGCCGACGCCGGCCGCCAGGTGGTGACCGAAATCCGCCGCCGCATCGAACTGCTGCTCGGCATTGGCCTCGATTACCTAAACCTCAACCGCCGTTCGGGCACGCTGTCCGGCGGCGAATCGCAACGCATCCGGCTCTCCACTCAAATAGGTTCGGGCCTGATGGGTATGCTGTATGTGCTCGATGAACCCAGCATCGGCCTGCATCCCAAAGACAATATGAAAATGATCGCCACGCTCGAAAGCCTGCGCGATATCGGGAACACCGTAATCGTAGTCGAGCACGACGAGGACACCATTCGCGCGGCCGACCACATTATCGAGATGGGCCCGGGGCCGGGCGTTCACGGCGGCGAGGTCGTGGTGCAGGGCACCCTCGAGGAAATCCTCAAGTGCAAGGCATCGCCGACAGGCCAGTTCCTCTCAGGCAAGCGCGCCATAGAAACTCCGTCGCGACGCCGCCAAGGTCACGGCAGTACGCTGAAAGTGCGCGGCGCGAGAGAGAACAATCTCAAGTCGGTGGATGTCACATTCCCGCTCGGCAGGCTTATCGCCGTCACCGGCGCCTCGGGCTCCGGCAAGAGTTCACTGATCAACGAGATCCTGTACAAGGCTCTCTGGAAGCGGCTGGTGGACACGCGTACGTTGCCCGGCGATTTCGACGGCATCGACGGCGCCGATCGCGTCCACAAAGTCGTCAACATCGACCAATCTGCCATAGGCCGCAACAGCCGCTCGAACCCCGCGACCTACATCGGCTTCTACGACACTATTCGCGAGCTCTTCTCTCGCGCTCCGCTTTCTGTGGAGCGAGGCTATAACCCCGGCCGATTCAGCTTCAATGTCAAGGGGGGCCGCTGCGAAGAATGCCAGGGCGAAGGCGTCATCAACACGCAACTGTACTTCATGCCCGACGTGGAAGTAACTTGCGCGGTTTGCAAAGGCGCGCGCTTCAGCGCCGAAACGCTAGACGTAACTCTGCGCGGCAAAACTATCGCCGATATCCTGAATATGCCCCTGGAAGAAGGTGTCGCCTTTTTTAAGAGCGAGCCCGCCATCGGCAAAAAGATCGAGGTGCTGAACGATCTGGGGCTGGGCTATGTGACGTTGGGACAATCGGCGACGACCCTTTCGGGAGGTGAAGCGCAGCGCATTAAGATCGCAGCGGAGCTTTGCAAGCTGCAGCGCTCGAAGCATACCCTCTATATCCTTGATGAGCCCACTACCGGCCTGCATCTTGCCGATGTGGAACGCCTCCTGGAATGTCTCAACCGGCTGGTGGACGCCGGCCATACGGTCATCGTTATCGAGCATCACCTGGATGTGATCAAGACCGCCGATTACGTGGTCGACCTCGGCCCGGAGGGTGGCCACGCAGGCGGCGAAATCGTCGTGACGGGCACGCCGGAGGAAGTGGCCGCCTGCAAACGGTCCTACACCGGCCGCTATCTGCGGGCCCGCCTAGGGGCGTAGAACACGCAATCACCGGACTTTGTCGACGGCTACGAACTGCAAGCCGGTTTCGATTGGCCCTTCGACATCCGACGTTTATCCGGCCGAGACGCGCGGCTTTTTTGAATCGTGCGGCTCGGTTTCACCTTCCTATAGTGGAGAGGCAAACCAGCATGGCGGCACAGAATCACAAAGGCAAGATCGCTCTGATTACGGGCGCGAATAAGGGAATTGGGTACGAACTGGCCCGTCAACTCGGCAAAGAAGGCGTTACCGTGCTGATAGCCGCGCGCAACGCGGAATTGGGAAACGCTGCGGCCGGCAAACTAAAAGCGGACGGCGCCGACGCATACTTCATCGAGCTTGACGTCACGAAGCCCGAGACCATTGCGCAGGCGGCCCACGCCATTCGAGCGCAACACGGCCGGCTCGACATTCTCATAAACAATGCGGGGGTTCTCGACAACGGCGACGGACCGCCCAGCACCGTTGATCCTGCGGCTGTGCGCCGTGTCCTTGATGTCAACTTTTTCGGCGTTCTGGCTGTTACACAGGCTATGCTGCCGCTCGTGCGTCATTCGGCGGCGGGACGCATTGTGATGATCTCAAGCGGTCTGGGTTCGCTCACCTGGAACGCGGATCCGAAATGGCCTTTCGCCGACTTCAAGCTACTTGGTTACAACGGGTCAAAGGCAATCCTGAACATGATGACGGTGCAACTTGCATGGGAGCTTCGCGATACGCCGATCAAAGTGAACACCGTAAATCCCGGTTATACGGCGACCGATCTGAATGGCAACAAGGGCACGCAAACGCTTGAAGAAGGCGCCGCGGAGGCGTTCCGGCAGGCTCTTGCTCCCGATGACGCTCCAACCGGCGGCTTCTTCGAAACGGGCGGCATCGTTCCCTGGTGACGCCAGTCTAAATTTCGTTGCGCTTGACAGCCGCCGTACTGCCGAGTTCGAACAACTGGCCGTGAACGCCGTTATCAAAGAACACAACGATCCGGACAAGCCAGTCGGGCATATGCGGGGTAGGCACCTTCTTCCCTTTATCGCCTCTTCAGAATATTCCCGACGAGCCCACTACCGGCCTGCATCGCCGATGTCGAACGCCTCCTGGAATATCTCAACCGGTTGGTGGACGCCGGCCACGCGGTCATAGCGATCGAGCATCAACTGGATGTAATCAAGACCGGCGATTACGTTATCGACCTCGGGACGGTGGTCACGCCGTCGGCGAAATCACCGGCCGCTATCTGAGAACCCGCCTAAGGGACGTAGAACGCGCTGCCCGGCAACGCGGTTCTCCGTGCGCTTATCATAGGCCAAGGAGGCAAACGAAAAATGAAACGGCTGTTAGCGGGAAGCGGATGGCTCATCGCGGCTTTGGCATGGGCGGGGCTGCCTTCAAAAGTGAAATTGGACAACGCCCGCGTGCAGGTGACGGAGGTGACATCGGCGCCGGGAGCGGCGCGCGAGCGCGGTGTGCGCGCGCACGACCAGGTGATCGTCTTTCTCGACGACTGCCGTTACGAGCGCACAGACCCCAAGACCGGGGCCAAGTCCCTGCAGGAGCGCAAGTCCGGCGACGTGATCTGGCATACGCAGGGCGAAGATGCGCCGCAGTTGGTGAACATGGGTAACAAGGCCTACCGGACGGTCGTCATAGAGCTAAAGTAAATTGGAGTGTTGGCAAAATGCCGCAGCTCAATTTGACGCTCTTCGGGTGCATACTCTGCTGCGCTCTGGCCGGTCCGGCGCTGGCGCAGGATGCGCCGCAGCCCGAGAGCGGGCCGGCCATCCAGGCCACGGTAAACGAAGTCGCGCTCGACTTGGTCGTCCGCGATAAGAAAGGCCGGCTGGTAAGAAACCTTAAGCCCGGCGACGTCGAGATCTACGAAGACGGGGTCCGGCAGGAAATCCGGAGCCTCCGGCTGGTATCGGGCGGCGAGGCGTCCGTGCAGCCAAGTCCGCCGGGACTGCCGCCGGATCAACCGGCTGGCGGGGAGAAATCCGAACCGCCGGGCACGGATACCGCACCGCCCGAGGCGCCGGCGTTGCCTCTGCGCAGTGCCGGCTTGGTCTGCATCGTATTTCACCACCTGGATGCGAATACTCGAAAATGGGGGGTCGCGGCGGCCCAGGAGTTCATCAAGACGCAGTTGCGCCCGGGCGCCTGGGTGGGCGTTTTCAACCTCGATTCGCGGCTCATCCCGCTGCATGCGTTCACCACCAACCGCGATGAGCTATTGCGGGCGGCCGCCAGCGCCTTCAACGGGTCCAGCGTGGACATGACCCGGGCCGGAGAGGCCGTGCTGAACTCCACGCCGAACGTTCAGTATCTGGTGGGATTTACGAACCCCGGTGGGACAGGGGGCGGGGTTAAGGACCTGTCCACTACAGGCTCGCTGAGCAGGACCGCCATCGTTGGCGCGGACGTGGACACTGGGCCGGGCGCGAACGCCCAGCGCGGAGACTTAGTGCTCCAACGGGAACAGTTCATCGGAGTCGAGGGAGCGCGACAGATGGATCAGATCAATCTGCTGATCCGCCAACTGGGTACGTTTCCAGGCCACAAAACCGTCCTCTTGCTGAGCCCGGGTTTCACCACCGACGGCGAACCCGATCACTTTCAGGCGATGCTGAACAAGGCCAACCTGGCCGACCTCACCGTTTATGCCTTCGACGCCAACGGTCTCAGCGAAACCTCCACGGCGCAGGCTTCCAGCATGGCGATGCAGCACGTCGCGACGCTCAGCCAGCAACAACCGATGGAGGCGAGCATGAATACGCGGAACGGCAGTATGGGAAGCGCCGGAGTGGTGGCGGAACTGAGCCGCCAGGACGATTACCTGCACGACGCCGTGCGGACTTCGGATTCGCAGTCCGGCCTGCGCGCGCTGGCCGAAGGCACGGGCGGATTCCTGGTGGCCAACACCAACGATCTGCGGAATCCATTCCAACAGATCGTGGAAGACGCCGGAACGCATTACGAGGCGGACTATCATCCTTCGTCCGGCAAGTATGACGGGCATTATCGGAAAATCGAAGTGAAACTGGCGCGCGCCGATTTAAAGGCGGACAACCGGGATGGCTACTTCGCGATACCGGACTTTGGCAGCCCGGCGCCTCTACAGCCCTTTGAGATGGCGGGACTCATGACGCTGAACGCGCGCCCCTTGCCGCACGCCTTCGATTTCCACACCGCCGCATTCCAGTTCCGGCCGGGAAGTTCGAGTTCCCAGGCCGCTGTGGTCTTCGAGATGCCGGGAGCGAGCCTGACCGCGACGCCCCTGCCAGCGCGCGGATCGCACCGGTTGCATGCCTCACTACTCGCCCTGGTGAAAGACGCGAACGGGCAGATTGTGGATAAGTTCGGCCAGGACTTTCCCTACGAGGTCCCCGACGGCCAGTTGGCGGGAGTCCGGGCCCAACCGATCGATTACACGCACGCCTTCAATCTGCCTGCGGGCCACTACACCGTGGAGAGCGTGCTGTTCGACCGCGAAGCAAACCGTGCCAGTACCAGCACGGTGGAACTCGACAGCCCGCCGCGGAAAGGCATCGGACTGAGCAGCTTGATGTTGGTGGCGCGGGCCGACCCTCTGACCGCCGATGCGGATGCCAACGATCCATTCCTGTTAAAGGGACGGGACATTGTGCCGATGCTCGACGGGTCGCTGAAAGCCTCCGCGAAGCCGATGCTGTATTTCGTGGTTTATCCTGATAAATCGAGCCAGGAGAAGCCGCATATTCGCGTCGAGTTTTTCGTGGGCGGCGAGCAATTGGAGCAGAAGGATGCGGAACTGCCGGAGCCGGATTCTTTCGGAGCGATTCCCATGCTGGTTAGTGCCGTGGCGCGTCCGGGCAAGTGCGAGATCAGGATAACGGCGCGTCAAGGTATCCAGGCGACGGTGCAGAGCCTCTCTTACGCCGTCGCCGCCCCATAGCCGCTTTGTTATTATTTCTTCTTAGCCGCAGGCGGCGCGCTCTTAGCCGGGGGAGCGGGGCTGGCGGCCACCGGCTTCTGCGGCGGTTCGGGTTTCTCCAGATACTGAACGACCACCGAGATGCGGCGATTCGACGGGTCGTCGGGAGCCTTCGGTTTGCGCAGGCGTTGATCCGCATAGCCGCGCACCTGGCTAACCTGCCGCGGACCGACCCCATTTTCCTGCATCATGCGGCGGGCCGCGTTGGCGCGATCCGCCGAGAGTTCCCAATTGCTGTAGCTATCCCTTCCCACAAATGGCTTGTTGTCGGTGTGGCCTTCGATAGAGATCGTATTCGGCAGCTTGGACATTTCGTGTGCCAGCATCTCCAGAATTTCCCGTCCATCCTGGCTGGGCTGGCTGGCGCCGCTGGCGAAGAACGTACCTTTAGCGCTCTCCATCAACTCGATGCGCAACCCCTCGGCGGTCACCGTCATTTCGATCTGGTCCTTCAGCTTTTCGAAATCGACAACCTTTCGGACGGCCTTCTGCAACTCATCCTTGAGCTGGTTCATATTCTCTTTGGTGAGGGCGAAGTCTTCTCCCGCACCGGTCTTTCCGTCGCCTACCAGCTTGGAGGTGCCCGTAGGATCCTTGAAGTATCCGCCCACCGCCTCCTGAATCTTCTTGCTGCTGTTGAGCAGCCACAGTACGATGAACAACGCCATCATGGCCGTTACGAAGTCGGCATAAGCCACCTTCCAGGCGCCCCCATGGTGACCGCCGTGTGCGGCCTTTTTCTTAACGATTATAATCGGACGAGGGTGAGCCATAAAAGCGCGCCTCTAGGCCGCGGCTGCCAAATCCGGCCCTTTCTTACGGCACACCTTTTCCAGATCTTTGAAACTCGGCCGGACCTGTCCCGGAGCGGCGCGCCGGCCGATCTCGACCGCTAGAATAGGCGCCGTACCCTTGATGAAAGCCGTCATAGTCACGCGCAGCACATGGTAATAAGAGTTCTCTTCATCCGCCGTCTTGGACATGTTGGACGCGAGCGGACCCAGAAAGCCGTAACACAATAGAATTCCCAGAAATGTCCCAACCAGGGCGGCCGCCACTTTGTGCCCGATTTCCTCCGGCGGCCCGCCCAGGGCCCCCATGGTTATCACCACGCCAAGCACCGCGGCTACGATACCCAAGCCCGGAAGCGCATCCGCGACCGTGCTTAAGGCCGCCACCGGCAGTGTGGCATCGTGATGATGGACTTCCATATCCAACTCCATCATCTGATCGATATCGAACGGTTCGACCGCGCCGCTGGTAGCCGTACGCAGCGTGTCGCAGATGAAGGCGCGGACATGATGATCCTTGATCACGGACGGAAAGGCGCTGAATGTTTTGCTCTTTTCCGGTTCTTCGATATCGGTCTCGATCGCCGTCAAGCCTTCTTTGCGCGACCGGCTGAACAGGTCGAAAAGCATCTTGAGGGAATCCAGATAGAGCTGGCTCGTAAACCTGGACCCCTTGAAAACCCCAATCAGCCCTCCCACGATCTGCTTCAAGATGAAAAGTGGATTGGCGATCAGAACCGTGCCCGCCGCAGCCCCCGCGATGATCACCAGTTCCGCCGGCTGCAGCAGCACCAGCAAATTCCCTTTCTCCATCAGGTACCCGCCGACAATGGCGCCGATGACAAGTACAATTCCAATAATCGAGAACATACGGTATAACCCTCAAATCACCAGGACCGAATCTGCGCGTGCCGCCGCGGCGGCTTCGAGAGCGTGCTGTGCACGCCCTAACAACAATTCGAATGTGTCGCCTGCGCACACCATCGTTCCGCCCATCGAAATGGTGTACGACAGCCGGTCTCCCCACCAGGGAACGGAGGCTAAAGAAACTAGGCGCCGCAGCCTTTCGGCGCAGACCCTAAGCCCTGCGGCGCCCGGGCATGCCACCAGCGCGAAGAACCGATCCTCCCGCCAGCGGCCAACCAGGTCTTCCGGCCGCGTGCCGCTCGAGAGCGTCTGAGCGGTCGCGTATAACACCTCGTTTACCGCCTGGCAACCGTCCACGTGCCGCACACGATCCAGATTGTCGATGGCCATCAAAAGGACGCCAAACGGCGCTTGGGATGAGGCGAACTCCTCCAGCGCGGCGGCCAGCGCGGCCTCCGTCGTTTGGCAATCCGGGATTTGCGTAACCTCATCCAAAGAAACGTCTCCCCGCAGGTGGGGACAGCGCGTCTCGGCGGTCCGGCCCAACCGCTCTTCAAAACATTCCGCGGCGCCGACGATGAGGCCAAACTCGTCTCTGACCGGAACCGACCGCACCCTCACGGGGACCCGTTGTCCCTCCTTGTGGCGCAGAAATATGTTGGTGTCGCGGGGCTGGCCATCGTGTATGGTTTGTTGCAGTGGACAGTCGGAATCGCGCAAAGCAGCCTGGTTTTGGTCGCTATACACCAGCAGATTGTCGTCGCATAGATGCCCGACGACTTCCTGGCCGAGGTAGCCGGTGATCCTCTCGGCGCTGGTATTCCAGAACGCGATCCGCCGGTTCCGGCCGGTCACGTAGACCCCGATCGGCAGGCTTTCCAGGACCGCTCGGAAGATATCCGGGTTCAATTCCAATGGCATGCAATGTACCCGGTTTTACTATCGGCGGGGGGGCAGGATCGCTGTAGCTCCGCGAAATTTTCTAGGGCGGGCCCCGGGGTTCGCCGTCGTGCGCCTCGGTTCAAACGACGGCGCGGCGCGCGATTACTGCCCGGTAAAACTCCGCGCTCAGCTTCGGAATACGTTCCAATGTCTCGAAATTCACGTAGTAGATCCCGAAGCGTTTGGTATAACCGTCGGCCCACTCAAAGTTGTCCAGCAGGCTCCACAGGAAGTAGCCGGTCAGCGGCCAGCCCTCGGAAACCGCCCGATGCGCCTGCACGAAATGGTTGCGCAGATACATCACCCGGTCGGTGTCGTAGACATGGCCGTCCGCCGCGACCCGGTCGTCGGACGAGCATCCGTTCTCGGTGATCATGACGTCGTTCACGCCCCAGATTTCTTTCAAGTGGCGCGGACCCCAGTACAGGATTTGCGGCCCAATAAAAAGCCAAGGGGATGCCATGTGCGGATACGACGAGGGATTCGGCACTTCTGCGAATCCCTTAGGTCCGTCGTCGGCGCGTATATACGTGGGGGCATAACAATTGATGCCTACGAAATCGAGATGCCCGCCAATGATGCGCATATCCTCCGCGGTGAATTGCGGCGCATTGGCGCCTGCGGCAGAGAGATATTCGGCGGTGTATTTGCCTTCCAGAATCGCGGTCAAAAACGGCGCATTCAACTGGCGCATCGCGCGGCGGCTGGCGGCGATATGGGGCTCGGTTTCCAGGACAGGCACGCACATGGCCGGATTCTCTGCCAAGCCAACCCGCACCGGCCGCCGCGCCGAGGCGCGAATGGCTGCGAGCGCGAGTCCGTGGCCCAGGACGGCATGATGGCGCACTTGATTGAGCCGACCCGGCGGCAGTTTCAGGCCGGGCGCAAAAATGCCGTAGCCGTAGGCCAAATCCGTGAAGCAGGAGAATTCATTGATGGTGAAGAAGTGCGAAACGCGGTCGGAGAGCCGCCGCGAGACGAAGCCGGCGTACTCGCCGAAATATTTGGCGGTCTCGCGCGATTGCCAACCTCCGACGCGGTCCTGCAGGGCCTGCGGCAGGTCCCAATGAAATAGCGTGGCATACGGTTCGATGCCGGCTGCCAGCAGCGCATCCACCAGGCGGTCATAATATGCGATGCCCTTTTCGTTGGGCTGTCCGGAGCCATCCGGAAAGACGCGCGGCCAGGCGATCGAGAAACGGTAGGCCTTTACGCCCAGCGATTTCATCAATTGCACGTCCTGCGCGTAGCGATGATATTGGTCCACCGCGACATCGCCGGTGTGGCCCTTGGCAATGTGCCCGGCCTGGTGCGCGAAGGTGTCCCACACGGAAGGCTTGCGTCCGTCTTCCTGCGCGGCGCCTTCCACCTGGTAGGCTGCGGTGGCGCATCCCCAGAGGAACGCGTCCGGAAAGCGGCAATAATCCTTCGGATCGGCTTTGGCTTGCGGCGGGAGCGCAGCCGATGGGCCGGACCCGGCGCTTATACCCCAAGCGGCTGCCCCGGACAGTGTCGCGAATGTTCGTCGAGTCGGTCGCATATGTAATCTTTAACGATATCCGAAAAAAAACACCCAAAAAGGTTTGACAAAGGGCCTGCAAATGATATACTCGCTCAAACAAGGAAATTCGGCATCACGCCAGCGTGTAGCGGAGCCCTCCGGTATGCCGAAGATAAAAAGGGGCGGCGTAGGCTGCGCAAAGCGCCGCCCGCTTTAGCAACGGGGGTTAGAATGGCCACCGAGCCCAGCCGCTGTCTTGCCTGGCGGGCCGGGGTCCGGGTCCATTCGAGAAATTGCCCGACTGGTTCATCCCGAAATCGATTTCGCTTTTCCGGAATTGTAGGGGCCTGTCCGTGATCATCTCGATCGTGCTGCCTTTGGCCAGCACGGCATCCGGCCCGCGCGTCAGCAGCACGGCCATGAGCCCGGCGGTGGCGCCGACGGCGGCCCCAATGCCTCCGCCTAGGGCGTAGTGCTGGTTTGCGCCGCCCGCGATCAGGCCGATCCCCGCGCCCGCGCCGGCGCCCTCGGCGATGGTGCGCGCGTCACCAGCCTTGTTGCCCTCGCTCACGATCTTGCCTTCGGCCTTGTTGAATTCCTCGCCGCCGCGTCCATCGATGCCGCCCACGCGCGCGCGGAAATCGCGGGTTACCCCGTTGGGCAGCGTCAGGCAATCGAAACGCAGGTACAACTCGCCGCGGCCCTTCACGCGTCCCGGACGCTTGACCTCGGTCACCGTGCCGGCTACCCAACTGCCCGGCGGGATCACGATGCGGCCATTGGCCAGAATGGGGAACACCGTCTCCAGGTAGACCCGGTCGCCTTCCGCCGCATTCTTGGTACTGACGGAATTGATCAGGCCGAGGGGGATGCGTGTGCCCGGGGCGATGACGTAATCGGCAGGCGGCGCTGCGGGGGCTGCTGGCGTTTCTTCGGCCAGGATGACGCCGGCCGCCATTAGGAAGGTTGCGAGAGAGTATCTCAGCGACATGCGCGAACTCCTGGGGACTATTCTAGCAGGATAGAAAGGCAGCGGGATCGGAAAAACCCCGTGTTTTGGCTGTACAATCGGAAAACAGAGTTGACCCAAGGAGGATTTAATGGAAGATTTCTTTGCCGCACTCCTTCCGCCTGTCCGAGAGCGCACGTGGTGGCGCCGCGTCCCGTTGGTTTTTGCGTTGCTCAGCTATGTTCTAGGCTACATTGCCTTCGGCATCGTCGAATACCAGGAAAAAGTGCCTGTCGCTCCCATCGAGGCACTATATTTGAGCGCCCAGCTTCTTATCCTGCATATGCCCAGGAACGAGCTGCCAAAGAGGTTCCCGCTCGCCCTTTTCTATGCCGCTAGGGTCTCGGCGGTTGTGGCATGGGCGGCGTTCGGAATATTGGCCACGACCATCATTTTCAACAGACAGCTACGACTGTGGTGGACCGTGTGGAAAGGCGATCACACGGTAATATGCGGATTGGGCGGCGCGGGTCTCGAACTTGTCGAGGACGCCACGCGAAAAGGCGAACGAGTGATCGTTATCGACCCGGAATCGGGCGCGGCGGCCGGCATCCACGCAGAGGAGTCCGGCGCCAGCCTGCTTCCAGGGAGTCCCGCCGAACCGCAACTATTGCGGAAGGCGGGGATCCACAGCGCGCAGTTCCTTTTGGCGGCGACCGGCGACGACAGTGCCAATATCGCAGCAGTCGTCCGCGCTCGAGAGGTGGCGCCTGAAAAGCGCGCGCGCGCCTTCATCCACGTCGCCGATCCGCAACTAAGGGTGCTATTGCGCCGCCAGCGGACTTTCCGTTCGGACGGGCCGACGCCAGCTACCATCTTTAACGTATTTGACAACAGCGCCCGCCTGTTGCTGCGCGACTATCCGCTCGACCATGTGCGGGTTCGGCCCGAGACGGAACAAGTTGTGCAACTGATCGTGATCGGCTTCGGCCTCATGGGCGAGGCGCTGTTGACGCGGGCGGCGCTGACCGGGCATTACGCCAACTTCAAGCGCCTCCAGGCCGTCGTGATCGATCGCAGCGCAGATCGAAAAGAGAGGCTTTTCCGGAATCGCTACCCCCATTTCGAAGATGTCGCGGACGCCCGATTCAAGCAGTTGGACGCGGAAGAACCCGCAACCCAGAACAAAATCGCCGCTCTCTGTGCCGACTCCGCGAAGACAAGTTCCACGATTGTAATCGCATTTGACGATCCTGCCCACGGCCTCTCGATAGCTTTGTCACTGCTCAATAGTTTGCGCTGCTATGCGCCGATCCGCCTTCGCCTGAATGACGAATCGAGTCTGGTTGCCTTATTACCGCGCGGACAGATCACAGGATTCGGTTCCATCCGCGAGGCGTCCCAGAGGAAAAGCTGGCTGGACTCGGACCTGGATGCGATGGCCAGGAAGTTGCACGAGGATTACTTAGCGAAGCTGCCTGAGGCCGAGCGGTCACGGCCTGAAATCCGAAGTTCGTATCCGTGGGACCGCTTGGACGACGACTTAGTAGAATCCAACCGACAGGCAGCCGATCACATACCCGTAAAGCTACGCGCGGTAGGCTGCCATACGGTGGCCAGAGGCAATCAGGACGATGCCGGTGTGCCCGTCGATCGGTTCGAAGGAGCAGAACTCGAACTGCTGGCCAAGATGGAACATAAGCGATGGACGGCCGAGCGGTTCCTGGCAGGCTGGACGCTTGGCCAAAAAGACGTCGAGAAACGAACTTCTCCGTATCTTGTTGAATGGGAGGATCTCCCGCCCAACATTCAAGAATATGACCGTAACTTCGTTCGGATAATACCAGGCGTGCTCAAGTCAGTCAATCTGGAAATCCGCCGATAAGGGCAGTTCCGGCTACTCATACCGCAATGCCTCCATAGGATCCACGCGTGCCGCGCGCCGCGCCGGCACATACGCCGCAACCAGCGTAATCGCGATCATGGCCACCGCGCCGAAGACGATCGGGACGGCGCTCGTTACCGGCAGATCCCGGATCAGGCTCCCGGCGAGGCGTTTGCCCCAGCAGGCGATGAGCACTCCGATGGCGAGACCCCAGCCGCTCATCGCCAGCGCTTCCGCAAGCACCATCCGCGACACTGCGCCGCGCGTCGCGCCCAGCGCCATGCGGATGCCGATCTCGTGTATGCGCCGCGCCACCGTGTACGCCAGCAGCCCGTAGATGCCGATAGCCACCAGCACCGAGCCTAGCGCACCAAACAGCCCGGACAGTGTGGCGATCAGCCGCTCTGGAACGATGGACGCATCCACTTGGCCGGCCAGCGTCGAAACCCGAATCACGGGCACTGTCGCCAACAGCGCGCGCACCGTCCGGCGCACCTCGGGGCCCACGGACTCCGGGTCAATGCTGGTGCGGATCGCAAAGCTCGAAGCAGGCTGCAGAAATTGGAATGTGTTGAGATAAATCGTGCGCGGCGGGGTTTCGCGAATCTCGAAGTATTTTGCGTTGCCGGCCACTCCCACGATCTCATAGGGTTGGCTCTCGCCATCGAAAGTAAAATGCCTGCCGACGGGGTTGCCGTCGCCGAAATAATAACGCGCCATCGCCTGGTTGACGACCGCCACCCGCGGCCGGCCGCGGTCCCCGAAAGTGAAATCGCGCCCCACCAGCAACGGCGTTCCCAACGTCTGAAAGTACTTCGGCGCAACCCAGCTTACCGAAATGTAGCGGCGATCCGCAGGCCGTTCCAGGTGGCCCTCGACGGTTGCGAATCGGCCAGCGCCTGCCCCGGAGATCGGCGTAGGGGCGCTGATGGTGGCTGAGCGCACGCCGGGAATCGCCTCCAGGCGTGCCAGCAGGTCCTGGTAGGCGCGGGACAATTGTTCACCACTGTATCCGCTGCGCGCCGGATCGAGCGTGACCAGCAAAACGTGGTCGCGGCGGAAGCCCAAGTCGAGACGTTCCAAATTCGACAAGTGACCGATAAACAGACCGGCCGCGCCCAGCAGCCCGACCGACAAAGCCACCTGTGCGACCACCAAACTTTTTCCGAAGATCCGGCCGAGCCTGGTTTCACCCGCTTTCCCGATTTTGCGCAGTGAAGACGCCGGACCGGAGCCGAATGCATTCCATGCGGGAGCCAGTCCGAACAGCAGTCCAGTCAACAATGCGACTCCGGCGGCGAAGAGTAACACATGCGTATCCGGATGTACTTGAATCCGGATGCGCGGCGGCATCCCCACGATCGGCCGACCGGAGGTCATGATCCGCACCAGCGCGTCCGCGCCGAAATACGCCAGGAGGACGCCCAGCAGCGCGCCCGCCGCCGACAGCAGCAGTGACTCGCTCAACACCTGGCGCATCAGGCGAAACCGGCCTGCGCCCAGCGCCACGCGCACGGCCATTTCGTGCCGGCGGGCGGCCCCGCGCGCCAGCAGCATGTTCGCCAGGTTGACGCACGCGATCGGCAACAGCAGGCCCACCACGGCCATCAGCGCCAGCAGCGGTTTCGCGAATTGACCGCGTAGTTCCGTGGAGAGGCCCGCGCCCGCGGGTTGTACCTCAAACTTCAACTGCCGCATCACGGGATCTTTGCTGGCGCTGGTTCTTTCTTCGAGAGTCCAGCGGAACAGCAGCGCCATTTCCGCGCGCGCTTGCTGGATCGAAACACCAGGTTTCAGCCGCGCGATCAACTGTAGGACGGTCCTCCCGGCCTGTCCCTGGCTCCCAGCATCTATCGGCACCCAGACGTCCGGCCGGACCCCTACCTGCAATCCTGAGAACTCGCGCGGAGTCACTCCGACGATCGTCATCGGCACGCCTTCCACCACGATATGCCTGCCGAGAATGGCCGGGGCCAGATTGAACTTATCCCGCCAGTAGGACCAACTCACCACGGCCACGGCCGAGTCCCCAGGACCAATCAGCCTGCCCATCGCCGGCTTCAAGCCAAGCATCCCAAAGAAATTGCCGATCACGGCTTCGCCGTCCACGGTTTCCGGTTCGACGCCCTCTCCCCTCACCGTGAAGCGCGCGGGTTGCATGCCGGTAAGTCCCGAAAAGACGTGATTGCGATCCCGAAAGTGTTCGTAACTCTGCAGCGAGAAAACATTGAGCGGTGGATCGCCGGGATATAGAGCCAGGAATTCCACGAGCTGCTCCGGTTCCGGAACCGGCAGCATGCGCAGCATCAAAGTGTTGACGAGACTGAAGACCGCGGTATTAGCGCCGATGCCGAGAGCCAGCGACAACAGTGCGACAACCGTAAACCCAGGGGAGCGACGCAGCGCCCGGAAGGCATAGCGGACGTCCTGCCAGGTCTGTTCGCGTGCATTCCGGATCGACATACCGCCATCGCTGTGCGTAATAGACTAATAATACTGAAAAAATGCTCTGCATTGAGGTAGCCGTGAGCGCTTGTGGCTGTTGGATCTCGGTGGAACTCGCCCGTTATAAAATAATAACTATTTTACAATCAATCACTTAAGCTTTGATCGTCCATTAGTGCCTTTTTCCTGGGCCATCCCTTCCGGCCCGCTTGTGCGCGAAGAATCGCTGCAGCAACTCCACACATTCCACCGCCAGCACGCCTTCCACAATCTCCACGCGATGATTCAGCAGTTCGGAATCGGCAATGCGGAACTTGCTGCGCACGCCACCGAAACGCAGATCGCGCGTGCCGAAGACCAGCCGCTCGACGCGCGCCGCCACCAGCGCGCCGGCACACATCGCGCAAGGCTCCAGGGTCGCGTAGACCGTAGCGTGCTCCAGCCGGTAATTTCCGATCGCAGCCGCGGCGGAACGCAACGCCAGTATTTCCGCGTGCGCTGTCGGATCGTGCAGGCCAATGGCCGAATTCCGCCCCCGCCCCACAATTTCGCCCACCGCTACCACCACGGCTCCCACCGGCACCTCGCCCGCCGCCTCCGCCTCGCCCGCCAGCGCCAGCGCCGCGCGCATAAAGATGTCATGCATGCCCCTATTAGCTTAAAATAGGAAGACCCCTATGTTCCGATACGTCCCGTTGATCGTCAAAAACTGTTGGCGCAACCGCCGCCGCACGACGCTCACCATCGTCAGCATCGGAGTCTCCATGTGCCTGCTGGGCGTCCTCATTGCCGTCTATCACGCCCTATACATGAGCGACGCGACACCCGATCAGGCTCTGCGCTTGGTTACCCGCAACCACGTATCGCTAACCGTACCCATCCCGCTGTTTTATCGGGACCGCATCCGCCAGGTTCCCGGCGTGAAGGAAATCATGACGTCGCAATGGTTCAACGGCGTTTATAAGGACGCCCGCGACCCCAAGAATTTCTTCGCCCGCTTCGGCATCGATCCGCCCGAAAAGCTCTTCACTATATTCGGCGAACTTAAGATTCCCGAAGATCAGAAACAGGCCTTCATTCGCGACCGCACCGGCACGGTCATCGGCCGCGATCTCGCCAACAAGTTCAATTTCAAGTTGGGCGACCGCATCACCATAATCGGCGACATCTATCCCGGCAACCTGGAACTCACGGTGCGCGGCATTTTCGACAGCCCGCGCCAGAGCGAAATGCTCTACTTCAATTGGGCTTACGTGCGGGAGGGTTTGCCCGAGAGCCGCAAAGGCGAGGTGGGAACTTTCGACATTCTTTGCGACAACGCTGGCGTGGTCCCGCGCGTGGCCAAGACCATCGACGACGAATTCCATAATTCCCCCGTGCAAACCCGGACTGAGACGGAACAAGCTTTCCTGCTCAGCTTCGTGGGCATGCTGGGCAATGTCAAACTATTTCTGATCAGCATCTGCGCTGCCGTCATGTTCACCATCCTGCTGGTTTCCGGCAACACTATGGCCATGTCGGTGCGCGAGCGTGTGCGCGAAGTCGGCGTGCTCAAGACCCTGGGGTTCACTGGCGGCAATATCCTGTTCATCATTCTAGGCGAAGCTTGCGCCATCTCCATCGCGGGCGGCGCCATAGGGTTTCTGCTTTCGACTTTACTGGTCGGCGGCGTGCAGAACAGCCCCGCCGGCATGTTCCTTCCACCCATCCAACGATTCGATCCGGCGGTGGCTTCGGCTTGCATTCTGGTGGCCTTGGGCATCGGCCTCCTAAGCTCTTTTATTCCGGCCTGGAACGCTTCCCGGACCAATATCGTGGAGGCCCTGCGCAGCACCGATTGAGATTTGCCCATGGCCATACCTGTCACCTATAACCTTCGCAATCTGGTGGTTCGCAAGACCACCACGCTGATGACCGCGCTGGGCATCGCGCTTACCGTTGCCGTCCTGCTGGCCATGATGTCGTTGTTGACCGGGCTCCGGGCCACGCTCTCCGCCAGCGGGGATCCGCTGCAAATCGTGGTGATGCGCAAAGGTTCGGAGTCGGAACTGGTCTCGAACTTCACCCGTGTGCAGTTCCAGGATTTGAAGTTCAAGGCGGGCATCGCCCGCGCACGGAATGGCGATCCCATGGCCTCGCTCGAAGTGGTGACGGTAATCAACCTTCCCAGCGTCGATCAGCCGGAAGGCACCAACGTGACTCTGCGCGGCCTTTCGCCCATCGGGATTGAGATGCGCCCCGGGCTCACGATCTCCGCCGGCCGCTGGTTTGAAACCGGGAAGCGCGAGGTGGTCGTGGGCAAGTCGATTGCCCAGCGCTACCCCGGCGCCGCGCTGGGCAAGCGTCTCACGTTCGGCCGCGGAGATTGGGATGTTGTGGGCGTCATGGATGCCGGCAAGACCGCTCAAAACAGTGAGATTTTCGGCGACCTGAACCAGGTTAGTTCCGACCTGCAGCGCGAAGACGTTCTCAGTTCGGCCCTGGTGCGCGCCACCGACACCGGCGCCGCGGCCGCACTGCTGAACAGCATCAATGACGATCAACGCCTGAACATGAATGCCGTTTCCGAAAAGGAATATTACGCCCTGCAAACGGTTTCAGCGAGACCGATCGAATTCCTGGGAATCTTCGTATGTATCATCATGGCCATCGGAAGCAGCTTCGCCGCCATGAATACGATGTACGCCGCGGTGGCCCGGCGCTCGCGGGAAATCGGCACCTTGCGCGTGCTGGGATTCTCGCGCGGCAGTATCCTGGTCAGCTTCTTTGTGGAATCCGTGCTGCTGGCCGGTTTGGGCGGAGTCCTGGGCTGCCTGCTGGTGTTTCCCTTGAACGGCGTGACGACCGGCATCGGCAGCACCACTTTCAGCGAGTTGGCGTTCTCTTTCCGCGTGACGCCGCAGATCATGCTCGCCGGAATCGTGTTCGCGTCGGTGCTGGGAGCCGTTGGGGGCTTGTTTCCCGCACGCATGGCGGCCAATAAAGAAATCCTGGTGGCCTTGAGGGAAGTCTAGTGGATGCTGAACTAAAATCTCTCCAGATAGACCGCGGCAAGAAGCGTTCCACCGAGCCATCCAAATGGGCCACGCGATGGATTATCGGCGGCGTCATCCTCTTCCTGCTGCTAGGCGCAGGGCGCTTCGCGTACAGCCGCCTTAATGCCTCCACGGAAGTCGACGTCCAGCGCGTCAAAGCCATCGACTCGGGGCACGCCGAGCAAGGTGTAGTGCTCAACGCCACCGGCTACATCGTGGCCGCGCACAAAATCGAGTTGGCCGCCAAGGTCATCGGCAAGGTCAAATGGATCGGTGTCGACAAGGCCGATAAAGTGACGGAAGGCCAAGTGCTCGTGCGCCTGGAAGACGACGAATACCGCGCCCAGCTCGATCAAGCCAAGGGCAACCTGGCCAACCTGCAAGCCCACTTGGCGGAATTGGAACACGGTTCGCGGCCTGAAGAAATCGCGCAAGCGATGGCCAATCTGAACTCGTCGAAGGCCGATCTGGAAAACGCCCGCGTCAGCCTGGAGCGCACCCGCAAGCTGGTATCGCAGGCGGTCATGTCGCAGCAGAATCTGGACGACGCGCAAGCCCGCTACGACTCCGCCGTGGCCAAGGTGAATTCGCTGCAGAAGGCCTACGAGCTGGTCAAGATCGGCCCGCGTCAAGAAGAGATCGACGCCATGCGCGGGCAGGTGGAACAGGCCCGCGGAGCGGTGGCTTACGCGGAAACCAACCTCGCCAACACTATCATCCGCTCGCCGCTCACCGGCACAATCCTGGAGCGCGCCGTCGAGATCGGTGAATTCGTCACCACCAGCTTCGTGGGCGACCGGGGCGCCAAAGGCTACGTCGTATCGCTGGCCGACCTCAACGACCTGGAGGTCGAACTGGACATCAGCCAGAACGATTTCGCCAAGCTGCACATGGCGCAGAAGGGCGTCATCACCACGGATGCATTTCCCGACCGCAAGTACGATGGGTTCATTCGGGAGTTTTCGCCTGAGGCCAACCGGCAGAAGGCCACCGTGCAGGTGAAAGTGAAGGTGGCCCATCCGGACGATCACCTGCGGCCCGAGATGAACGCCAGCGTGGCTTTCCTATCCGATGAGAAGAACGTGGCCGCGACGCCTTCGCGGCCGATCGTGATCGTGCCGGCTTCCGCCATCCGCGATAATAAGGTGTTCGTGATGCTGGAAGGCCGCGCCGTGACGCGCCCCGTTAAGCCGGGTCCCTCCAATAGCCAGGGCGTGCGCATCGAACAGGGGCTCATTGGCGGCGAAGACCTGATCCTCAACCCGCCCGCCACGCTGAAGGACGGCGACCGCGTCCGGCAAAGAGTCTGATCGACTGCAACCAATCATGAGCGAAACCATCATCGAAACACGCAACCTGACGAAAGAATTTATCCGCGACGAGTTCCATGTCGTGGCGCTCAAGAACATCAATATTCAGATCGAGAAGGGCGAGTTTGTGGCGCTGATGGGGCCCTCCGGCTCGGGCAAGTCCACGCTGCTGCACTTGATCGCAGCCATGGATAAGGCCTCGGGCGGTGAGATCCGCGTGTTGGGCCACAATCTCCGCGAGCTGAGCGATCGGGAGATCGCGCATTGGCGCAATGAACACGTGGGCTTCATCTTCCAGCAGTTCAACCTGATTCCGGTGCTCACCGCCCTCGAAAATGTGGAGTTGCCGCTGAAGCTGACCAACCTGAAGAAGCAGGAGCGGCTGGAACACGCGGCCACGGCTTTGAAGCTGGTGGGCTTGGGCGACCGCCTGGGCCACTATCCGCGGCAGCTTTCCGGCGGCCAGGAACAACGCGTGGCCATCGCGCGGGCCATTGTCACCGACCCAGCCCTGATACTGGCGGATGAGCCTACCGGCAACCTGGATGCGGCTTCCGCCGACGATGTGCTCACCATTCTTTCCAAATTGAATAAAGAATACGGCAAGACCGTGGTGATGGTGACGCACGATCCGCACGCCGCGCGCTTCGCCACCACTGTGCGGCATCTCGAAAAGGGCGAACTGTTGGTAGGACAGGCTTCCCAGCCTGTCTGAGCCGACTTAACTAATCTCATCTCATATGGCCGAACTGGAAATCCACCACGAAGGAGCACACGAGCACGACCCCATGGGCCAGAAGGTGGGAGTCATGGCCGCGCTGCTGGCCGTTTTCCTGGCGGTAGTGACGATCCTTTCGCATCGCACCCACACCGAAGCCATCATCAAGAAGACGGACTCCAACGACCAGTGGCAATACTACCAGGCCAGCCGCCTCAAGTTTCATAACCTGGAGGTCAGTGAGCGGCTGATCGGGGTGTTAGGCCCGAACAACGCTGGCGCGAAAGAAATACTGGCGCAATCCGCCAAAGAAAAGCAAAAGTATGCCGAGCAGGCCAAGGCGTTGCAGGAGAAGGCTACGGAGCGGAAAGAAGCCTCGGAAACCGCGGAGCGCCGCGCTCTTCATTACGATCTTGGCGAAGGGCTGCTGGAAATCGCTCTAGTGCTGAGTTCGCTCTATTTCATCTCCCGCAAAATGCTGTTCCCGGTGGTCGGGATCATCGCAGGCATCGCCGGGTTAATCGTCGCCATTACCGGGCTGTTGGTCTGAAGACGCATACAGATAAGGAGGAACGGTGATGTTCAGCAACGGCCGGAATTCAGTTCGTAGCGTTGGGCTGGTGGTACTGCTCGTGTGTCTGGCTACAGTCGCCGCGGCGCAATCTGGACATTTAGCATGAGGCAGGGGTATCCCATCCCCACCGACAGCGCTTTTCCCGCCGGGATCGCCGCCGGGCCGGACGGTGCTTTGTGGTTTACGCAGAGCGGCTCCGGCAGCATCGGACGAATCACCACTGCCGGCGTGATCACCACCTATCCCATACCGACATCCAGCGGTCAACCATGGAGCATCGCGTCCGGGCCGGATGGCGCACTCTGGTTTACCGAATATACCGCGAACAATATCGGGCGGATCACCACAGATGGGGTTGTCACCGAATACCCCACGCCGACATTCCGCAGCGGGCCGTTTGGGATCGCCGCAGGGCCGGACGGCGCGCTGTGGTTCACCGAACATCTGGCCAACCAGATCGGGCGGATCACGACTGCCGGGACGTTCACGGAGTATCCGGCCAATATTCCAAGCGGGGGAGACGAGGGCTATCCGGAATACATCGCGGCCGGGCCAAATGGCGCGCTGTGGTTCACTTGGACGAATTATGGGAGCGGCGGCGCCGGACAGATCACGACCGCCGGCGCGGTAACCTTATACCCGGTGCCGGCATCCTACGGGGGCTTCAGTGAGGTGGACGGGATCACGGCCGGACCGGATGGCGCCCTCTGGTTCGCGGACAACGCCGGGAACATCTGGCGCATTACGACTGCCGGCGCGATCACCCAATACCCCGTGCCACTCAAGCCGTCGGGAGGCGGAACGGGTTGGATCACGGCGGCGCCGGATGGCGCTCTATGGTTCACCGTATCTTGCTCTCCCTGCGCCAATGGCTGGATCGGGCGGATTACCACGGCGGGCGTGATCACGGAATTTCCCGAGCCTACCTCTGGGGGCTTGGGCGGGATTGCGGCAGGGTCGGATGGCGCTCTTTGGGTCACCGATACCGGATTTCGTCTGAGCATAGACAGCGTGATCTTGCGCGCCCCGGCGTGCGCGCTGGGCCTGAGCGCCAGTCTCACAGGCACGACTTTGGCGACGAACTTCAATCTGGGGATCGACACGCCGGCCACCTGGAGCATCCTTCTTGAGCACACCATTGCTCTTGAAACGCCCATCCCCCCAGTAGCGCCCCCGCGCGCGTTCACCATAGACTGGAATGCGTCTCGACTTACGGGCAACGTGCTCGTGACATCGGAGTTGAGCAACTCCAGCGGTCAGGTGCTTTGCGCCGAATGGACGACTGTGGATACGGGCCAATAATACTATGTATTATCGGTGTCCATCCGTGGTTACTTCTGCGACGTCACGCTGGCCAGCGTATCCACGTTGCTCTTATCCACCAGCATCTCGCCGGTGTCGATGAACGTCGCTACAGGCGATTGCGGATCCTGCGCCCATAGCTTGTCCAGCGGGTTCGGCGGATAGTGGTGCAGCGTGTCCAGCGCCGGCACACCCACAAATCCCATGGTGAAAGGCTTCTGCGCAATGGTGCCGGCGATGCGGTCCTTCCTAATCCAGTCGAGCGTACGCGGGTCCGTATCCATCGCCACCACCACCTTGCCGCCCACTTTGTTCCGGTCGAGCACGTCCGCCACCTCCGGGCAAGCGATGGCCTCCAGGCAAATGAACCCATCGACCTTGTCCATGCTCTTCTTGTCGATGAGGTCCTGAGTGCGGTCGAAGGCGATGCGCGGGTCGCCTTTGATATCCACGACCTCCACGATCTTGACTCCCGGGTGGCCCTCAAAGCCGTCCCGGTAGCCGCGTAACCGGTCCTTCAGATTGGCCTGTTCGGGCATGGTGAAAACTACCACGTTGCCCTTGCCCTGCAACTGTTTCGCGGCCAGTTGCGCTCCCATCGTTCCCGCTTTGTAATTGTCGGTTCCCACGAAGGTGAGCCGCTTGCTGGCAGGCGCGTCGGAATCCACGGTGATTACCGGAACGCCTTGACCGATGGCCGCGTCGATATCCGGCTGCATCACCGCTGGATCGGCGACCGAAACCATGATGCCCGACGGCTTGATCTTCTCCGCCAGCACCTTCTGAAAGGCATCGTGCTCCCCTTTGGGATCGAACGTGTCCGGTCCCACCATCTCCGCCTTCACGCCCATCTGTTGGGCCGCGTGCATCAATCCCGCATTGGCGTTCTGCCAGTACGGAATCTTGATGTTGGTCGCCACCAACCAATATTTCTCGGTCGAGGCGTGCGGGGAACCGCCGCATCCTGCCAGCCACGTCAGCGTTCCGCCGCAAAACCCGATGAGGATCTTTCTCCGTATTCGCATGTCAGGCCTCCGCACTTGACAGTATATGTCACGGCAGGCGTTCCAGCGTCAACATCGTGCTGTCGAAATCGCCCGTCAGCCCCACTTCGATCCCGTGGTTCATCAGGTACGATCCGCTGGCGGTTTCGCGCCGGCCGATCAGCTTGTTGTCGATGGTCTTGATCCGGTATACGGCGCGCTCGTCCAGCCCGCGCAGATAGACGATGGGCATGGGGCGCAGGTACTGCTGCGAGTGCAGGAAGGCAAACAGAACCGCCTGCTTGCCATCCCGCGACACATACTGATTCGCGGTGAACTCACCTTCCCGCGGCGAGAACAACCGGTAGAGATTGCCCTGCTGGACCGTGGCGCGGATCTCCTTATCGATCGACACCATCTGCGACGCCAGCGCGAAGTCCGCGTCCGTCCAGTGGTTCAGGTTCGACCCGATGCCCAGCGATCCCTGCATCGCCACCAGGAACCTGTATTTCAAAGGCGTGCTGCGGCCATTCAGGTTGGGCACGTCCGTGACCCAGGCCATCATCACCTTCGGCGCGTAGGCGTTGGTAAAGCCCTCCTGGATGCGCAGCCGGTCGAATGCTTCTGTATTGTCGGAGGTCCACACCTCGTCCACACGCTTCAGGATGCCCAGGTCCACGCGTCCGCCGCCTCCCGAACACGATTCGATTTCCAGTCCGGGATGCTTAGCCCGTAAACGGTCGATGATGTTGTATACGTTGTCCACATACTTGACCCAGATCTGCTTTTGCTCGGCGACGGCCGCCTCCGGCCAGCCCGGCTCGCCGAAATTGCGGTTCATGTCCCACTTCAGAAACTCGATGTGATTCTCGGACACCAGCTTGTCGAGCACCGCGAAAATGTGTTCGCGCACATCGTCGCGCGCCATATTCAGGATGAGCTGATTGCGCGCCTCCGAACGCGGCCGGTCGTTGAAGTGCATGGCCCAATCCGGATGCGCGCGGTACAGGTCGCTGTTGGGATTCACCATCTCAGGTTCCACCCACAGGCCGAACTTCATTCCCAAGCCGTTGACATAATCGATCAACCCCTTCAGGCCGTTCGGAAACTTTTGCGGGTTGACGGTCCAGTCGCCCAGGCCGGCGTGATCGTCGTTGCGCTGGCCGAACCAGCCATCGTCCATCACGAATAGTTCCACACCGATCTTGGCGGCCTTATCGGCAAGCTGTTTCTGGCCGGCTTCGTTGACGTGGAACGTGGTGGCTTCCCACGAATTGTAGAGCACCGGCCGCGGGTGCGGCGCTGCGCGATCGGGCAGGATCTCTTCGCGCTCGAAGGCATGCAGGATGCGCGAACTCTCGCCGAAGCCCTGGTCGGTGAAGCCGCCGTAGAAGGCCGGCGTTTCCAGTTTCTCGCCGGGCTTCAGCAGATAGCCAAAATCGAAGTCGTTGAAGCCGCCGGTGACACGCACCTGCTGCGCGGGCGTCTCCTCCACCACCAGTTTCCAATTGCCGCTCCACCCGATGGCGCCGAACCAGACGCGCCCGTGCTCTTCGTCCGCGGTTCCCTGCCCAGTCGGCCCCAAATCCAGCGCGAACCACGGATTCAGAAAATGGCTGGTATTGCCGCGGCGGCTTTCGAGCACCTTCTTGCCAGGTTCGACCGGCTCGCGGTGGAGTTGTGTCTCGCCCGCCCATCGACCCGTCAGATAGCTCAGCCGGTAGCCTTCTCCGGGAGGCACGTACCATACGCCGGACTGCGCGCTCTCGACCACCACGGGCTGGCTGGTCTGGTTGCGAATCACGGAGCGCTTCTCGACGATATCCAAGCGCGGGTAGACGCGGTAGAGCAGATCGACGGCCAGCGCGTAGCGGATATCCTGGGTATGGATCTCCAGTGTGTCGCCGCGGATTTCATGGGAAATGTAGGCCAGAACCAAATCGCGCGTGCCATCGGCCAGCGTGACTTTGACGCACGGCTCGTTGTAGCGGATGCCACCCCAGCCCGGATACTCCTCGTTGGTCATGGTTTCGCGCGAGTCGAAGGAGGCGTGTTCGTGCGCGGCGTGCGCCGGCGCGAGATCGTCGTCGCGCAGCAGTTTCTTGCCCCAGTAGACGTTCTGCAGGCTGTTCTGCTCGTTGATGCCGAGCACGTAGGCGGTGCGGCCGGTATCGAGCACCCACAACCTCTTGGCGGGCAGGAAGCGCACCTGTGCGAGCATGGGGAGCGAGAGGAGGCAAATCAGGACGGGCTTCATAGATGGTCAACGTATCACTTGGCAGTTGCGCGGGCGGCGGCAGGTGGCTGACAACCGGCCTCGCGGACTGGTAGAATCGGAATTGCCCGCCGTGGCGCTATCGTCTAACGGTTAGGACGGAGCCCTCTCAAGGCTTAAATACGGGTTCGATTCCCGTTAGCGCTACCAATTCCTCTATAACTTACGGGCGACTTGCTGGCACGTGCAACTGCCCAGCGAGATTCACTGCACGTTCTCCTTCCAATTCTCGGGCTTCGGTGGCCGATTCCGCTGTCGATACTCCTGCAACCGCCGCGTGGCCTCGTCATCCTGGCCGTGGATCGAAT
>JBEKTJ010000028.1:0-43948 GCA_049516155.1 Bryobacteraceae bacterium | reverse complement strand
CGGCTGCAGAGTGATGGGAGCCCAGACATCCGGCTGAAACTGCGTCATTATGCCGCGGAATTCGCGCGGCGCCACGCCGATCACCGTGAAGGCGTTCCCGTTCAGGCGAATCGTGCTTCCCATGACGCGCGAGGCTTCGCCAAACGTACGTTTCCAGAAGGCGTAGCCGATCACCGCCACGGCCGGCGCGCCTTCGCTTTCGTCCGTTTTCCCGACCAAGCGCCCCGCGGCCGGGTTTGCGCCCAGAGCGGCGAAATAGTTTCCGGAAACCAGCGCCACGGCCACGCGTTCGATGGCGGCGCCGTTGGAGAAGCTGGCGCGCGTATCGGCTTCCGCAGCCACTGCCGAGAAGGTTTTCAATTGATCGCGGTAGTCCCTGTAATCGGGATAACCCATGTTGCCCAGCAACTGGCCGGCTTGCCAGCGCTCGAAGACCACCAGTGCGCCCGGAGATTTTACGCCTGGCATATGGCGCAGCAACAGTGTATCGATCAAGCTGAAGATCGCGGTGTTGCCGGCGATCCCCACCCCCAGCGCCAGTACCGCCACACCGGTAAACAAAGGACTCCGCCGCAACGTCCGCATCGCAACTCGGGCATCGTTGTGCATCGAGAAGAAAACGCTCATGCGGATAGGACGCCATGCGGTACGGTATCGTTAACAGAGCGCGACGGCAATTTGCCCAATTGACTTAACGTTCACATTACTGTACGCTATAGCTTATAACGTTCAACATTATGAACATTAACAACATGTCCCCCGTACCGGTAACGCGCGCTCTCCGCAAGCTGGGCCACGATATTCGCGACGCCCGGCGGCGGCGGCGAATCCCTGCCGCAATCCTGGCGGAGCGCGCCTCGATCAGCCGGACGACCCTATATAAAGTGGAGCAGGGCGACCCCGGCGTGTCGCTGGGGAGTTACGCCACGGTTCTTTTCGTTCTGGGTATGATCGACCGGGTGGCCGGCTTGGCCGATGCCAGACTCGATGCCGTGGGATTGGAACTCGAAGAGGAGCAACTGCCGGAGCGTATCCGGCTGGCGCGCCAACATGGATAAGGCCGCTTTCGTTTACGTGGATCTGCAGGGCACGGCTCACTTCGTGGGCCGTCTGTGGGGGCGCACGCGTAAGGGCAGGGAGAGCGCCACTTTTGAATACGATCGGAGCTGGCTTGAGAATCGCCAGCGTTTTTCCCTGGAACCCGCATTGACACTCGGGCCTGGCCCTTTTCACACGCCGTCCGAGAAGCCGCTGTTTGGAGCCATCGGCGATTCCGCTCCGGATCGATGGGGTCGAGTCTTGATGCGCCGGGCCGAGCGTCGCCGCGCGGAGCGCCAGGGCGAAACGCCGCGTACCGTCAGGGAAATCGATTACCTGCTCATGGTGGACGACGAAGCCCGGCAGGGCGCGCTGCGCTTTGCCGAGCGCGAGGGCGGACCCTTCCTGGCCGCGTACGGTCCCGCCAAGATACCGCCGCTGATCGAACTGCCGCACCTGCTTTCAGCCGCCGAGCATGTCGCCGCCGATAAGGTTACAGACAAAGATTTGCGCCTGCTGCTGGCGCCGGGATCGTCTCTCGGCGGCGCCCGTCCCAAGGCTTCCATTCGCGACCGCGACGGACACCTGGCCATCGCCAAGTTTCCGAACAAGGGAGACGAGATCGACGCGGTGCTCTGGGAGGCGGTGGCGCTGAAACTGGCGGGTAAGGCTGGCATCGCGGTGCCCGCGTGCAGGCTAAAAAAAATCGGGGGCAAGTCCGTGCTGCTGTTGCGCCGTTTCGATCGCGAGGGCGGCATGCGTGTGCCGTTCCTATCGGCCATGAGCATGCTTCAAGCTACAGACCAGGAAACCCGCAGCTACCTGGAGTTCGTGGATGTCCTGCGCCAGCACGGGGCCGCGCCCAAAGAGGATATGCACGCGTTATGGCGGCGGATCGCGTTCAGCATCATGATCTCGAATACGGACGATCACCTGCGCAATCACGGCTTTCTATACGCCGGTCCTGCCGGGTGGCGGCTCTCCCCAGCCTATGACCTCAATCCGGTGCCCACCGACATCAAACCACGCATCCTGACTACCGCGATCGACCTCAGCGACGGCACCGCGTCATTGAAATTGGCGATGCAAGTCGCGGCGTATTTCGAACTGAGTCAGGACCAGGCGCGCAAGATCTCCGGCGAAGTGGCGCGAGCCACAGCCACGTGGCGGCTGGAAGCGAAGAACTTCGGTATTCCGGCGGCGGAAATCGAGCGCATGGCGTCCAGCTTCGAGCACGACGATCTCAAAGCGGCGCTGGCCGCCCCGCCATCCGCCAGGACCACATCAGGAACGAGGTCGAAGTCAGGTCGATCGCCGGCTCGGTAGTGCTGTAAGATTGCACATTATCCCGGTAGACGGCTCTGGGCGATGCATTGTACGGTCCGTCGTTGCCATTGAAGATCCCGAAAGTATTGACGCCGTTAGCCGGGCACAGCAGCATGCCGGGAAGCGTACCGGCGGTGGCCCCGTACGCGGGACCTTCGGAAGCCGCACCCCACAGCACCGGTACGCCGCCCGATGTCCCGTTCAACGCGCCAACAATGTTAGCAACTTGGTGCTGTATGCAGTCGGGAAAGGTGGTGGATCCGTCGCCTACAATAAACGACGACCCCCAGGCGTTGGCGCCCATAATGTTGGCGAGCCATCGGCGCGCGTAAGTATTGTATTTGCGCGATCCGGTCAAGTAATAAGCTTCGCTGGCCATCGCCGAAATGCCCGCTCCATGTGAAGTCGTGTCGCTGTTCCATGCGTCGCCGAAGCCCCATGCGTCGTTATCCGCGTTTGTAATGGCGTCGCCGACCTGTTCCAGCAGTTGGCTGAGAATGCCCTGCTGAGTCACTGCCAGGCCGCTCGGATTGCCCGCCGACTGCAGCGCGCGATACAGCTCAAAATGCGCCAATCCGCTGACATCGTAAAGATTCAGAGTGTCGGCATAACCTGCATTGTAAATCTTCGTAATATAGTTGGAGGCAAACTGCGCCGCTTGTGTCAGGTATGTCATGGAATTCGTGACGGGCAGTCCGGGCGGCAGATTTCCACCCGCCGACCGCAGCGCCAAGTAAAGTTCCGTGGCCCCCAACTCCATGTCGTCGTCCCACACCGTCTCGGGGTATCCGTCAAACGGCATGATCGTGAGCAGGCACCCGGATCCGCACGTGCCGCTGCCCACAGACGCAGCCGGATCCGCCAAAGACGTATCGGCCAGCGCGAAAATATCCTCCGCGTTCTTGAGACATTGATTGGCGAGAGCCGGATGCGCCGTGCGCGCCAGTTGATAGCACACTGCAAACGCGGCAGCCAGGCGCCCCGCCAGGTTCGGGCTGATAGGCGATCCCGCCGGGCCGGCGATGAAGACCGGCCGGTGACAGATATAATGTGCCGCGCTGGGGCAACCATCCCAGTCGTCGTCGGCTTGCGGCAGCCGCCAGATGTCGTAATCGCTCAGCAGATTGGGAAAGTTGTCCCAGTCCTGGCTGTTGCCCACCTGGTAGAAAAGCGTTTTCGTGGTATCGTCCCACATCTTCGTCAGAAATTCGATGCCAAAGGCCGCCTCCAGTTCGAAGTTCGCGGATGCCGGCGCTCCGGCTGCGTTTCCGGCGTACGAAATCGAATTCGGCGGCGCGGGCGGGTTCACGGTAGCGCGCGGCCCCATCTGATTGGGGAAATCGCGAATCCCGATCTCTTGCAGCGCGACCGCATAGCTGGTGGTCTCGACGTATTTCATGTAGTCGCCCGCATCCCACCAGCCGCCGGACGCGTCGATCACCGCGCCGGTAGGAGTCAGAGGCGTGCCCGTGGTGGTAATCGAATCGTTGCTATCGAGCGGCGGAGTTTGAAAGACGGTGGCGCTCGCATCGTTGAGGTGCCCAGGCGCCGTACGCAGCGCATTGGGGATGTAATTCGGACCATCCCGTTCGGTCTCGTAGAAAAACTTCGTGTTCAGCAGCAGTCCGGAATAAAGCGTAGTGGGATCTTCCACCGGGAACACCGGCGAGACGGCTGTCACCGGGCCTGTAACCGAAATGCTGTAGCCATTTCCGGCCGGAACGGTGAAATCCAGGGCATACACCGAGTAGGTCAAGGTGGCGCTGTTGCTCCACGTGCCGAGCAGCGCGCCGATGGGCGCTGTATACTGCGTCTGGCCGCCCGCAGTGAGAACATTAAACGTCGCGCCTGTTTCCGCGGCGGTGGACATCAAATAAGCGCGAAACGGCGGACTGCCAGCCTCGTAACCAACTTGGCTGACGCGCACATACGCGGATTGCGCGGGCGCCGTCGGGGCAAATGTCAGAACGGCCGCGGCAGCGGCCAAGACGAGTTCAGATCGCATTGTTGGCAAGTATACCGCGTGGCGCCCTATCGCGCCGCTCTAAAAGGCATAGTCGGGCGGCTTGATGCCCTTCACCCGCAGGTAAACTTCCGCCTGCCCCCGATGGTGCGCCGTATGCGTGAAATACGCCCACAACCATTCGAAACCCGTCATATGGCGCGCGGGCGGACCTACCACAGAGTCCATCCGTTCGGGCGTCATCGAAGCGGCCGCTTTGACGCAGAAATCGAACGAATCGGTTAGAAATTGGACGGCCGTCTCCTTGTCGACCTCCACCTTCTCCGTATCCTTGGCCCACGCAGCGATCTTAGGCGGGAGGTCCGGCCGCGCCATCCCGCTGGCGTTGGCGCAGGCATTGAGATTGACGCCGCCGATGTGCGCCATCAATTCTCCGAAGCTCATCTCCTGCGGGACCGGGCGAAAATCGTAGCTGTCTGCCGGCATGGCGCGCGCTACCGCCAGCGTGAGATCGCCGGACGTTTTCCAGTGCTTCACCAGAGCGTCTTTGACGGTGGTCTGGCCGAGCGCCGGAAGCGCCAGGGTAATGATCGTGAATTGAATCGTGAAAAAGTTTGTTCGCATATTGGGCTCGGGAATACAATTCATACCGCACGGCGGGCCGCCGCGGCAACTCCCCACCGCGCACCCGAGCTATGATCGGAGAAGCGCCCGATCATGCACGAAATGAGCATAGCCGGTTCGATGCTGGAAGCCGTACGGGCCGAATCCGCGCGGCACAATGCACACGTGCTGGCGCTTGGCGTCAAGATCGGGGAGCTTTCTGGCGTGGATTCCGAATCGCTGCGCTTCTGTTTCGACGCCCTGGTGCAGGATACCGATCTGGCGCCGCTATCGCTGCAGATCGAGCACCTGCCGTGGCGCCACCGCTGCCGCCAGTGCGCACGGGATTTCGCCGTCCAGGAGTATCGCACCGAATGCCCCCAGTGCGGGTCGGCGGATACCGAAATGGCCGGCGGGCAGGAACTGGAATTCGCCTACATGGAGGTCGAAGAAACATGATCCGCGTGCCCCTCGAACGGAAGGTTCTGAACGAAAACGACCGCCTGGCCGCCGATCTGCGCCAGGGCTTCCAGCGGCATGGAACCAGATGCGTCAACTTGATCAGTTCGCCCGGCTCGGGCAAGACCATGCTGCTGGAGCGCACCCTGGCATCTTTCGAGCCGGACAGGCGCGTGGCGGTGCTGACGGGCGACATTCAGACGGACAACGACGCACAACGCTTGGCGCGCTACGGTTTCCCGGTGCGCCAGATCACCACCGGCGGCGCGTGTCATTTGGATGCCCGCATGGTCACCAATGCCCTTGCCGAGTGGCGGCCCGATGAGATCGACTTATTGCTGATCGAGAACGTCGGCAACCTGGTGTGCCCGTCCAGCTACGATTTGGGCGAAGAGGCGCGCGCGGTGCTGTTGAGCGTCACCGAAGGCGAGGACAAGCCCTTGAAGTATCCGGCCACCTTCAACCGGGCGGACTTGGTGGTGCTCACTAAGGTGGATTTGTTGCCCTACGTGCCGTTTCGCATGGATCTGGCGCGCGAATACATCCGGCGGGTGCAGCCCGATGCCGAGATTTTGGAAGTCTCATGTACGACCGGGGCGGGTCTCGATATCTGGCGGCAGTGGGTCGAAGCGAAAGTGGGTGCATGCTGACCGAACATCCGCTGCTGAATGCCGTCATCTTCGCCTCGCTGGGAATCCTTGTATTCGCCGCTGCCGCCGCGATCCTGTTGAAAGCCACGCCGCTGAAGCTTTGGCGGGAACTGGTCGAAGAGCGCAACGTGGCCGTGGCGATATTCGCCGGCGCCGCCGCCATCAGCATCGGCCTGATCGTCGCCGCGGCCATGCACTAGTAGGACAGGCCTCCTGGCCTGTCTCCGCGTGCTAACTTCTATCTATGGCATTCGAGTCCGATAAAGTTATGTTCGAGGTCTACCGGGAGACCCAATATTCCGGCAAATACCGGGTGGTCTACTTTACCGAACTGCAAGATCACAACAAGGAATCCGAGATCAACCACGCACTCAACGGCGAGCACTACTACGACGGCTTCATCAAGAACTACCGCAAGGAAGAGGCCAAGCAGATCATCGAGGATTGCCTGGCGCGCCTGAACGGCGGCGAGAAAGTGGAACCGCTGGAGATCGAGCGCGCCCTGGGCGAACACATCGCCTGAGAATCCGGTGCAAATTACCCGCTACGCCAATCTGTCCGAGCCGCAGTTTCTAGGGTGCGTCAGCGCCTTCGCCGATACGCTCACCGGCGAACTCAACTCCGCGGCGATGTATTTGCGCAAGTTGGAGGGCCAGGCTAAAGGCGCTGCGTTTGCCTACGAGATGTCGCTCGACCGTCACCGGTACGGCGCATTGACGGTCTTGGACCGCTGGAGTACGTTGGTGGCGGCCTTCGGCCCGCACGTAACGCTCGGCCGTTATCCAGCTATCGTTACGGAGGCGCCAGCGCGCGTGGGCGCCGCCGAAAGCATGCTGGAAACTGCCAATCGATTGATCGATATAGCCGTCGCGTATTCGAGCGACGTGGTGGAGGCCTGCGTCCTGGCCTTCCAATCGCTGGCCACAACTTTCGCCGAGGAGCGCCAAGCGGCCGACCAAGCCGCACAACTCGGCCCCATGCTGCCGGACGAATTCAAACAGGCCCGCGGCATCTTCCTGCACGATCTGGCGTCGCGTTAACGAGTTAGTGCGGCAGACATCCGGGGAGCCTCACGAAGCCGGCGGGCGGATGGCGGACCCTGTCGGGGCGGCGGTGATCCGCGCGATCCGTTCGCCCACCCGTGGGGCGGCGCCATGCGCCGTCTCCCCCGTCACATCCCCCACAAGCGACGCCGGCAGCAATCCCCACACGGCCAACTGCCGGATCGAGGAGGCGGCCGCCGTGTGGGACCAACTGGAGGCCGGGGCTGTAGTGGAGGCTGGGACGCACACCGCCGAGGTGAAGGAGACGGTTACTCGGGGCGGGCGGCCAGTGCGGTTGGTCCTACATCAAAAATCCGGCGAGGAATGAGGCGGCGCGGCACTCTCTTGCTGGCCATGGCGGCCAGCGACCCTGCGGGCTGGAATCAGGCCAAGTGGGGAATGTCCGAGTCGCAACTATTGGAGCACGCCACAAAACTGGCGGCACCGGATCAGCTTGGCAACGGTTATGTTGCCACGGTGGGCGTCGAATCCGTACCTGTTGGCCTCACGGACATCGATCCGAAGGCTGGGTTGAAGTCGGTCCGCCTCTTTCCGGTCTCGCACTCTGACGACAGCGAGTTGGAGTTTGCCGCAGTCGAGAACCTACTGCTTATGAAATACTGCCGCCCCTGGACCAAAGACGTTCATGGGGATATCGAAGAGAAGACTGCTCAGTGGACCTTCCCCACCACCACGATCATGCTCAGTTTTTCCAACATCAAGCTGATCGGTTTACGAATGGATGCCTGATGTACGACCACAAGCCAGCCAGTGGGCCAGATAACCTCTAAAATGCGTGGGTTGGTTTTACGGATAGATTAAACTCACCCAGCGGCGGCGGCGGCTTGATACGACATGCCGAGCGCGCTAAGTTGCTGATTCTTGGTTCGCCTGAACGTCGCCAGACGGCGGAGTGGCCATATAATTCCTGTAGCGCAGGGGGCGTTGGGGATTCGCCGGACCGGCCGCTTAACCATTCGCCGTCAGTCGTTTACCCTATCCCGACCGGAGTCTCGATACGGCACGCCGGGGTTTTGTGCGCTATCTCTTGAACTCAACCATGTACTGGCTGGCTTTGATATGTTCCCGCTCGGATACTTTGCGGAATCCGTTGCCTTCGATCTCGCGCACCAAGTCCGGCTCATCCAGCCGGATATGCTTTACTGCGTCCTGGCCCGCCATGGCGTTGGGACGCTTATAATACTCGACCACCACGAGCCGGCCGCCACCGCGCAAGGCCCGCCCAAAAGCCGCCAGCATTTTCTCGGGGTAGTTGTAGTGATGGTAGGAATCAAGCGCCAGGATCACATCCACGCTTGTATCTTCGAGCCGCGGATCGGTTTCCGTGCCCTTGACGAACGTCACATTGCCGAGCTTCTGATCGCGGACGCGCTGTTTGGCGGCATTCAGAAAATCGTCGAAGATATCTTCCGCCACCACGTGCCCCGCCGGTCCCACGGCCCGGCTCAAATACGGCAGCATGTAGCCGACGCCCGTACCAATGTCGGCCACCGTCATACCGGGCTTGAGGTCCATTTCATCGACCAATTTTTGGGGTCTCTCGGTGGCGTCGCGCTGCGCGCTGCCCAGGTTTGCAGCAATCGCCTGGCGGCCCTCGGGGGTCTGGTACCGTTGGTTAGCATCGGTAGCCACCTGCGCCCACAACGCCGGGTAGAAGCAGGCCAGAAGAAACGGGAGTCGTATTCTCATAAGGCCGTCTCCATAGGCAGCGCCAGCGGCGGCTCCAATAGAAAGTCGAGCTGCGCCATCTGCGCCACCGCCTCGCGTATGGCGTGCTCGTAGGTGGGTTCCACAGTGATCACGAACGGCAGATCGCGCTTGGTTCCCGTTGGCAATTGAAGCACCGCCTCCAGGCTGATGTTCTTCGCCGCCAGTATTCCGGAAAGTCCCGCCAGGATTCCCGGGCGATCTTTCACCCGGAAGCGGAGATAATAGCCGCGCGTCTGCAGCACCACCGACACGGGCCGATACTGGCCCAACCGATCGTGCGCAAAGGGCGAAACCCGTTCGGGGCTGCCGCTGCGGATTTCGCGCGCCACGCGCATCAGGTCGCTCACGACCGCCACCCCGGTGGGCAGCGCACCGGCGCCGCGCCCGTAATAGAAAGTGTCTTCCCCGTACGCGCCCTTCACCCACACCGCGTTATACGCGCCCTGCACCCCGGCCAAAATCGTGGACCGCGGGATCAGCGCCGGCCGCACCGAAAGAATCAGCCCCTCCGCGGTCTGCCGCGCCGCGCAGATCAGCCGGATGGTGTGACCGAGCTGATGCGCGTAACGGAAATCCAGCGGCGAGATACGGCGGATACCTTCCATGAAAATGTCGGACGGTGTGATCTTTTCGCCGAATGCCAGGGCCGCCAGGATAGCCAGCTTCGAGCGCGCATCAATGCCATCCAGATCGGCGCTGGGATCGGCTTCGGCATAGCCCAACTGCTGCGCTTCGGCGAGCACCGTCTCCAAAGGCGCGTCGCGCTTTTCAATTTCGGTGAGAATGTAATTGCAGGTGCCGTTCAGGATGCCGTAAATGGCCGTGATGCGGTCGCCGGAAATGCCTTCGCGCAATACCGCGTGGATGGGAATGCCGCCCGCCACGCTGGCCTCCATGGCGACATTGATTCCGGCGCGAATGGCGCGATCCCAGATCTCCGGCCCGCACGCGGCCATCAGCTCCTTGTTCGCCGTCACGACTGACTTGCGATTGGCGATGGCCGCGTCCACAATCTCGGCCGCCACCGTGGTGCCGCCCACCAGTTCGGCCACGATATCCACATCGGGGTGCGCGACCACTTCGCGCCAGTCCGCCGTGCGGAGCACAGGTCCGAGCGATTCCGGGATGGACTTAGACGCTACCGACCGGCTGCAAACCGCGGTTACGTTGAGCCGGAAGCCCAGCTTCAGCGCAATCTGATCCGCATTGCCCGCCAGAATGGCGAGCGTGCCGGAGCCAACGTTCCCCAGACCCACGATGCCCACGTTTACTTCCCGCATGTGGGCATTGTAGCGCACGGCTAAGTTGACATTCTCCGTCACTTCGTACATACTGAAATAGTCAGCGGTCCTAGTCGCGACCAACCCAAGATCAAGCCGGCCTCAGTGATCCGGCGCCTGATCCACGCACCTCAACCCCGTTAGAAAGTCAGACGCCTGTCTCAGCACGATCTGATCGACAGTCCAAGCAACAAATCGATTGACAAACATTCACAGGGAGGATACCGTGCGCTTACTCTACACGTTTGTGTGTGTCTTCTGCTGCGCTTGTGCGGCCGCTTTGTGGGGACAGAGCGTACCCGGCGCCACGGCAAGCGTCGCTGGCGAAGTTACTTGGGAAGGTCAATGGCGTCACGATCCGCTTTCGGTGGAGCTTATCTACTCTGGCCGGATTATAAGTCGCGTATCTGTTGCGCCGGATGGCCGCTTTGAGTTAGGTAGCGTAGTGCCTGGGGAGTATGAACTCAGGGTCGCCGACTTCAACGAGACTGTCGTTCAGCGCCAGTTCGTCTCGGTGCATGGCCACGTCGAGGGCGTGGCTTTAAGGCTGCAGCCGGCCAACGGCGCGCGTCCGGTTTCGGAAACGGTCACGGTTTATAGCTTGGCGCACCCTGCGCCCACCGCCGCGCGCAAGGAGCTAGGGCGCGCCGCCAAAGCCGCCCACAAAGGCGCACGCGATGAATCGATGCGGCATTTGCGCAAGGCGCTGGCCCTCTTTCCGGGCTACGTGGAGGCGCACAACGACCTGGGCGTGTGGTACATACGGCAGGGCGCCTACGAACAGGCCGCCGGCGAGTTTCAGCAAGCGGCGAAGCTGGACCCAAGCGCGGTGCGGCCCATCGCCAATCTGGCGTTGGCATGGATTGGCCTGCGCCGTTATGCCGATGCGGAGTCCGCCGCCCGCCGCGCGATCCTGGCCGATCCGGGCTTTCTGGCGGCCCGGCGCGCTTTGAACATGGCCCTCTGTGGTGCACGTGCCGATGCATGTGCCGTCGAGACTCGTGGCGATACCCAGTGAATAAGGCGTTTCACTTTCGATGAATCGCCCTCCTGCCACTGCTAGAGCCCCCCACGCGCGGCATCTTCGATTGCATTCAGTGTGGCGCGCGCAGTGGCTTGCCAGGAAAACTGGGCGGCACGCGGCGGACCGTAGGCAGTCAGCCGCGCGCGCAACGCGTCATCTTCCGCCAGCCGCAATATCGCGTTGCAAATAGCTTCCACATTGCCTGACTCGAACAGCAGCGCGGCCTCACCCGCGATGTCGGCCAGCGGTTCGATATTCGAACAGGCGAGAGGAATCCCCGCAGCCAAAGCTTCCAGCACGGGCATGCCGAATCCCTCAAATGTGGACGGATACAGGAATGCCCAGGCGCGCCCGTACAAATCGTAGAGTTGCGCGCGCGGAATCCAGCCGGTGAATTCCACCGCGCCAGTGAGTCCCAACTCTGCCCGCAGTTTCTCCAAAGCATCGGCGTGGAATCCGCGCAGCCCGGCGATCGTCAACCGGAATTCCGGGCGCGTCCGGTGGAACTGTGCAAAAGCGTGCAGCAGGGCATCCAGACCCTTGTGCGGATGCAGTGTCGACACGGTCAGCAACAGCTTCTCGGGCGCGCGGGGCAGGCCGAAGAACGCCTGGTCCACGCCCAGCGGCGTCACCCGAACCTTCCACGCCGGCAAGCGGTAGTAGCGCAGCACGTCCGCGCGCGTGGCTTCGGAATCCGCCACCAGCAATGCGGCCAGGTGCGCCGACGCGAACAGCGACGCGCGCCAAGCTAGCAGATCGAGCCGCCGGAAGTGCTCCGGATGGCGTTTGTGCTGCATGTCGTGGAAGGCCGTCACAGCCGGGCACGCGCAGTAGACCGGCGCGGTGAAACCGGGATTGAACAGCGCATCCAGGCCCAGGCGCGCCACAGCCAGCGGCAGCCCGGTCTGCTCCCAGACAATCCGGGCGGGCCGGAAAGTGGCACGCACAGGCTGTGGCGCCCAGTGAAAATTCGGCTGCGCGGGAACCAGGTCCGGCCCGGTTTCCCGGTTGGTAAAAACGAAATATTCGTTGCGCGCGTCGATCGCAGCCAGCGCGCGCAATAACTCGCGCAGATAGATCTCGGTGCCGCCCACGCCGCCCGGAATCAGGTACAGCGCGTTCACCCCAATACGCAGCGGCCGCATGTCATTGCCGGGAATTCAATTGCCGCTCGACGATCTCCAGCATATGGCGGGCGTGTTCATTGGCTGGGTTGAGCGCTACGGCGTGCCGATAATCGTCCGCGGCCCCGGCGAGATCGCCGGTCTTGGCGCGGATGCCGCCGCGGGTGTCGTAGATCATGTCGTAGTTGGCGTCCAGTTTGCCTGCCAGGTCCAGAGCTTGCAATGCCTCCTGCCAGCGCGATCGCTTGGCATAGACCATGGCGATTTGCGAATAAGCATGCGCGGTGGGGTTGAGCGACGCAGCCTCGCGCAACTTGGCTACCGCAGCATCGGGCTGGTCCGCGCAATCGTAGGACAAGCCCCAATCGATCAGCAAGCCGTAATCCGGCGGCGCCACCCGCGCCGCATCGGTATACTTCGCGATCGCGTCCAGGCAACGGCCGTTGGTGAAATAGGTGTGCGCCAATTGAGAGAGCACACGCTGCCTGCTGGGGGATTGGCGCGCGGCGTCTTCCCACAAGGCGGCTTCGCTGGCCCAAAGCTGGTTGCGCTGGTACGTCAGAAAACCCAGCACGGCGACGATCCCACAAAGCGCGGCGGCCAATTTGCGGCGATCCACGCGAAGGCGCGCCAGCGCCGCCATCGCCACCAGCAGTATGCCGATCATGGGCAGATACAACCGCCGCTCGGCGAGCGGATCTTTGATCGGCACGAACGAAGACGTGGGCGCCATCAGCAGCACGTAGACCAGGAAGCCGTAAGAGGCCAGGGGATAGCGCCGCCGGAAATAGATGGCGGCGGCCACCAGGACCAGGATGGCGGCTAGTCCGAAGATGGCGCCATGGTCGGTAATGTTCCGGGAGATCGGATAATCCCAATCGATGCTCTGTCCGGCGGGGAACACCAGCAGCCGCAGGTAGACGAAGAACGCGCGGCACTCGGTGAAAAAGTATTGATACCAGGTGAGGTCTTTCATGCCAAAGCCGGCGCTGCCGTTATGCGCCAGTATCCTGGCGACGAAAACCGCGCCAACCGCGGCGCCAAACGCGATCGGCACATAGAGCCGCCAGTTTCGGCGCATGCCGCTGAATGCGGCGCCGGGATTCCAGTAATAGTCGGTCAGCAGCAGCAGGGCGGGCAGCACCAGCGTATGTTCCTTGGTGGCGACGGCGGCGGCGAACAGCACGAGCACGGCGATGGCGACTTTCCAGGAGACGGCAGGCGCGCGCCGGTATAAGAAGACCGCGAAGGCTGCCAGGAAAAACAACACGCTCAGGCATTCGGACCGGCCCGCGATGTAGGACACCGCTTCCGTCTGAATAGGATGAAATAGAAAAACCGCTGCCGCGAAGGCCGGCAGCAGCCAATCCGGCGAATCGGGCTGCAACAGCTTCCGGGCAATCTTGCTGGTAATGAAAAATATCAGGACGGTATTGAGTAAGTGGCACAGTAGGTTGATTACGTGAAAACCATCGGGCGCGGGCGAGAACCGGCTGTTGACCCAGTAACTGAACATGAGCAGCGGCCGGACACCGCCGATCCAGAAGCGCAGGGGATTGGGAAAACCCGGCGTGCCATAGGGCAGGGAAATATCATCGAAGACGAAAGGCCCGCCCAGTGCCGGAGCGTAGACCAGGTACGCGGCACACAAGGCCACGGCCGCGGCGGCGTAGATCCACCAGTGCGTAGCGGGTTTCCGCGGCGCCGCCGGTGTCGCTCTTTCCGCGGCGCGCAGTTTCTTCTTCGCGTTCTTAGGGCGTCGAACCTCAGGCATGCGGCTGGCCGTCCCGCAAAGTTTGCAAGTGATACTCAAGGATGGCAAGGCGCTGCGCCAGCGCGATGTTATCGTCGCGCAGCTTGGAGATGATCACAGAGAACCGGTAGAACATGAGCAGAAACACACAGCCGACCAACAGAAGCAGCGCCAGGGGCGGGTCCGCAAGTCCCAGTTTGTGCGCCGCCGCCTCCAGCATGCCGCGGGAACGCGAGAGAATTACCAGAGCGGCAGCGGCCAGTAACCAGCTTACCGAATATTCCACGCGGATGTGCGCGCGCCGCACCGAAACCAGCACGAACAGCAGCAGCAGCCCGCTCAACACGGTCAACACATTCAAAAGGCGGTCCATGAATCTCCTCCCTTACTTACCGGGTTTGGCGGGACGCCGCGCCCGCTGATCGAATTTGAGCACATTGACGAATACTCCAAGCAACACGTGGACAATGTAATAGATCGAACGCACAGCCGTGATCGACGAGCGCCCGGTGGTGCGCGGGTGCATCCGGCACGGAATCTCGAGGAAGCGGAATTGTTTACGCTGCAGCACTACCAGCGCTTCAATCTCCGGGTATTCCAGTGGAAAGCTCTTGCTGAAAACTTGCAGCGCGTTGCGGTTCACCCCCACGAAACCGGAAGTCGGATCGTGTACCCGCTGTCCCAGGATGGGGCGCAGCACCATCCGGAAAAAGCGGATGCCCAGTCCGCGGATTCCCCCGGCGCCGCCGCCGTTTCCGTTCACGAAGCGCGATCCGATGACCATCTCGCACCCGGACGTACGCAGAGCTTCGTAAACGCGCGGGATGTCGCGTGCATCGTGTTGCCCGTCGCCGTCTACCCGGATCACGTATCCATATCCCAACTCGAACGCCAGTTTATAGCCCGCTTGCACGCAGCCGCCCAGTCCGAGGTGATGTGGCAGCCCAAGCACGCGCGCGCCGGCTTCGCGAGCGGCGGCCTGGGTCGCGTCCATGGAGCAATCGTCGATGACCAACACCGGGGTTCCGGGCATGGCGGTATGGATGGCGCGCACGACGGCTCCCACCGCGCCTTCCTCGTTGTATGCCGGAACGATGATGAGCAGCGGGTCCGGCGATGGGGGTGTGGGCATGGCCGGCATGGTCAAAGCTCCGCCACCCGGCGCGCCGAAATGGAATGCGCGCGCAGCAGCCGGCGGTAGATATGCGGCGTAAGACGCGCGGTGCTTCGGATCTCGCGGCGTTTGCGCAGCAATGCCGGCGCATTCAGCAGCAGCGCGCCGTGCGCCTTCAGCACGTACCAGGGCATGCGCCAGGCGGACGCGCCTTCCAGCCGAAATCGCGCGGCGGCGCCGCGTCCGCGCAGCATGAATCGCAGATGCCACCCATATCGCGCCAGCGATACGAACGGCGCGGCGGCCAGCATGCGCGCAGGAAAATTCTTCGCCAGCACAAACAGCCGGTTGCGTTCCACGAAATAAGCTTTCAACCGCGAGGCGCGGCCCGCGGAATGCGAATAATGATGCTCCACCACCGCTTCCGGCACGTAGATGCAGCGCCAGCCGGCCCAGCGTGCGCGCAGCCCTAGGTCCGTATCTTCGCAGTACAGGAAGAAGTCGTCGTCGAACCCGCCAATCTGCTCCAGCATCGCCCGCCGGTATAGCGCCGCCGAACCGCTGGGAAACAGGACTTCCTCGGTCACCGGAAAGAACTTCGGCGGACGCGCATGGCCGCGTTGCTTGCTGCTGCCATCGCCCGACACCAGCATGCCGGCCGAATCCAGCGCATCTTCGCCGTACAGCCGCACTTGCGAGGCGCACATGCCCGCGTCGGGCCGCGCTTCCATGGCGGATATCAGGGCCGCAAGCCACCCTGGGTGCGGCACGGCATCGTCGTTAAGCGTGGCGAGATACGGACTGCGGGACTGGTGAAAAGCGTCGTTGACGGCCGCACCGAATCCCAGGTTGCGCGGTTCTTCGATGACACGCAGGCCCGGCAGCGCCGCGCCGCTGCGCCGCACCGCGCCGGACCCACTATTGTCGACGATGATCAATTCGAAATCGGGTCGCGTCTGCTGCGCCAAGGCGGCGACGCATTCCTGAAGCCTCGCATCCGCGGCCAGCGTGGGGACCACCACCGTTACGAGGATATCGCGCAAACTAAGATTCTACGACAGTGGAAAACCATTCGGAGGGTGGCCAATCTTGGCCGCAGCCGCCTTTTTAGGCGGCGAGTCCACAAGCCGCTACGCGGTGGCCGGCATGGCGAACGGCTCGTCCGCGCTTCCACCATAGATATCCGGCACCCGCGCATTCATCGCCCTAAGCTGCATGCTGAGCTGGCCGCGGTGATGCACGGTGTGCTTGATCCAGAAGTCCATGTACAGCACCAGCGGCAGGTTGAACACGTTGAAGAAGTTCGCCGGCGCCGCAAGTTGCTCGCCGGATAGCGTGGCAATCTTATCGGAAACCGGGGGTACGTGCTCATCGTAATAGGCCAGAATCTCCGCCGCTGTCGCGGGCGGCTCTCCATCGGATCCGCCGGCGCCGAAGCTACCGGCAACGACGGATTCGCCGAACCATCGCTCGCTGTGCGCGATGTGCCACATCAGTTCGCGCGTGGTGCGACCTTTGTCGCCCAGCTTGAAATCGAGCTGCGCTTCGGGAACGGCCGCCAGCACGCGCCGCGTGGTGGGAATTTCATTGCCCAGGCTTTGCAGGAAAACCATGGACAGTCCTTTAGCTTGATCGGGTGTAAACATGAGAGCCTCCTTGCGCTATGTTACAACGGACGATGGCCAAACCGCATGGACTGACGCGCGGGCTGGGGCTGCTCGAAGCCACCGCCCTGAACATGAGCAACATGGTCGGGGTAGGCCCTTTCGTGACCATCCCGCTGATGATCGGGGCCATGGGCGGTCCGCAATGCATGCTGGGCTGGGCCGTGGGCGCGGTGCTGGCGCTCTGCGACGGGCTGGTGTGGGCGGAACTGGCGGCGGCCATGCCGGGCGAAGGCGGCAGCTATCTGTACTTGCGCGAGGCTTTCCGCCGCACGCGCCTGGGCGCCTTGCTGCCGTTTCTGTTCATCTGGCAATTCATCTTCAGCGGGCCGCTGGAGATCTCCACCGGCTACATTGGTTTCGCGCAATACCTGGGCTATTTCCGCGGCGGTATCGGTGTTTGGGAGACGCGCCTGGGCGTGCTGGTGGTGGGTTTGCTGGTGATCGCGCTGCTCTACCGCGGCATCCGGTCGGTGGGCCGCCTGACGGTGGTGCTGTGGATCGGCATGCTGGCCACCGTGGCGTGGATCGTGGCGGCCGGCTTCATGCATTTCGACGCCCGCCGCGCATTCGATTTTCCGCCCCGCGCGTTTACCATTTCGCCGGCCTTCATGGCGGGACTGGGCGGAGCCACGTTGATCGCCATGTACAACTATCTGGGCTATTACGGCGTCTGCTTCGTGGGCGGCGAAGTGCGCCGGCCGGAGCGCACCATGCCGCGCTCCATCGTGCTCTCGGTGCTGCTGGTGGGTGCAATGTACGCACTGATGACCCTGGCCATCATGGCGGTGGTGCCCTGGCGCGAAGCGGCGCAATCGAAATTCGTGGCGGCGCGATTCATGGAGATTCTTTACGGGCCCTGGGCCGGCCGCGCGGTGACCGTGCTGATCCTGTGGTCGGCGGTGGCTTCCGTGTTCGCGCTGTTGCTGGCGTACAGCCGGGTGCCCTACGCCGCGGCGCTGGATGGATACTTCTGGAAGCCCTTCGCGCGCCTGCACCCCAAGGGCGATTTTCCGTACGTTTCCCTGCTGGTGATCGGCGGGCTGGCTATCACAGGCGGGATGTTGAGCCTGGATTGGGTGGTTTCGGCGACCCTGACGGCGCGCATCTTGATCCAGTTTATGGGGCAGATTGCGGCGGTGGAGGTGCTGCGCAGATCCCGGCCGGACGTGCGGCTTCCCTTCCGGATGTGGCTGTATCCGCTGCCCAGCGTGCTGGCGCTGATCGGTTGGGGGTACGTGTTTGCGACATCCGGATGGACGTTCGTGCTGGGCGGGCTGGGAGTGCTGGCGAGCGGGGTGGCGGCGTTTTGGGTGTGGCGGCGGTGGGGCGGGGAAGTCCGTTAGCCCAACGTCTACTGGATGGGACCATTTGGGCGCGGCGGGGCGATTTACGAGGGCACTTCTGGAGCCGCTGCTTTGCGCCGGGCGGCTTCGCGTGTCACTATGGATTTCGGGACGATCTGGTGCCTGGGGAATACGTTAGCATCGTGGAAGACCGGTATCTGGTTGGAGGCACCAGAGTGTCTCTAGATTCGCTCGTTTATCTGTTTCGGGAAGGGATGTCGGCCGAGAGCATGGTCGATTGTTACCCGGCATTGACGCTCGAGCAGGTGCATGGCGCACTTGCATTTTATCTGGGAAACCGGAATGAGATCGACGCCTACCTCGCTGAAGGGCAGCGCACCGACGAATCGCAACACCAGCAGTCGAGGCACACGAACGCGGAATTGATTGCGAAGCTGCAGCGGGCGCGTCATGCGAGTCAGATTCCAGGCTGACGCCGACCTCGACGGACGCATAACCCGCGGGCTACGGCGAGCCGAGGTAGGAGTCGATATCCGGACGGCGGCCGACGCTGGGCTCGAGGGGGTTGAAGGATTCCGAGGTCCTGCGGATTGCTTGCAGACTCCGGACGAATTTAGTGAGCCAGGACCGCCGTACTATGCCGTCGCATTTCCACCGACATGTGTCCAGAATGCATAGCCCCGGCGTCATCCTGCTTCGGGCAGCGATCCCTATCTCGATTGCTGAGGAGCTTGCGTTTGATTTGGAACGTCAGCGAGGCTGCGGAATGGATTGACCGGCTCGTTTGGATTCCGCTTTGAAGCGAGCCCTGCACGCCTGCTCATATAGTTATGCTCCCAAGGCTGGAAGTCATGGCCTTTGATGGGATTGGTCGTCAGTGGGGACGCGGCGCCACGCAGTCGACGACGCCAGTTTGAAACGACACGTGCCGAATTGCTGTAACCTCGGCAACGCCGATCGCCATCAGTCGGAACACACACAGGCGACGCGATTCGGAGTTGTCCAGTGGAATGGATCGGTCCTTGGGACAGCTCCATCTCTAACTCGCCGTCGCCCCGACCCCTTCCACCGAGCTTGCCCGCAACGCCTTCAACCTATCCCGAATCTGCGCCGCCTTCTCGAACTCGAACTTGCGCGCCGCATCGCGCATGCGCTCTTCCAACTCGCCCAGCAAGCGGTTGCGCTGCTCCGGCGTCATCTGCTCGATCTCATCGTCGGATTCGAGCGGCACCGTTACGTAATCGGCTTCCGCTATAGCCACCAGGCTCATATCGATCGGCTTCATAATCGACTGCGGCGTGATGCCGTTGCGTTCGTTGTAGTCCTGCTGCGTGCGCCGGCGGCGGGTGGTCTCCTCAATGGCCTTCTTCATGCTGTCGGTCATCACGTCCGCATACAGGATCGCCCGCCCTTCTACGTGGCGGGCCGCGCGCCCCATGGTTTGGATCAACGAACCGCTGGACCGCAGGAAGCCCTCTTTATCGGCGTCCAGGATTGCCACCAGCGACACCTCGGGTAGGTCCAGGCCTTCGCGCAGCAAGTTGATCCCGATCAGCACATCGAACTCGCCGCGCCGCAGGTCGCGCAGAATCTTAAGGCGGTCGAGGGTGCTCACTTCGGAATGCAGATAACGGCAGCGCACGCCCACTTCAGAGTAATATTCCGCAAGATCTTCGGCCATCCGTTTCGTCAGCGTAGTTACCAGCACGCGCTGGTTGTTTTCCACCCGCCGCCGGATCTGTCCCAGCAGATCGTCCACCTGTCCTTTCACCGGACGGATTTCAACTTCCGGGTCGAGCAAGCCGGTAGGCCGGATGATCTGCTCCACGACCACGCCGGCCGTCTTAGTCAGTTCGAACGGGCCGGGCGTGGCCGAAACAAATACCACTTGGTTGACGCGATGCTCGAACTCTTCAAACGTGAGCGGCCGGTTGTCGAGCGCGCTGGGCATGCGAAATCCGTGCGACACGAGCACTTCCTTGCGCGAGCGGTCGCCATGATACATGCCGTGCAATTGCGGGATGGTTTGATGGCTCTCGTCGATCAAAATCAGCGAATCGTGCGGCAGATAGTCGAGCAGCGTGGGAGGCGCTTCGCCGGGCAGCCGCCCGGAAAAGTGCCGCGAATAATTCTCGATGCCGTGGCAGTAGCCGATCTCCTTCATCATTTCCAGATCGAACATGGTGCGCTGCCATAAGCGCTGCGCCTCGATCAGCTTGCCCTGTTTCTCCAGTTCCTTGTGCCACCATTGGAGCTCGGTCAAGATGCTGGCCATGGCCGAGTTTCTGGTCTCGTCGGACATGACGTAGTGCGTCTTGGGATAGATGGGCAGCCGCTGGTAGGTCTGGCGCACTTGACCTAATAGCGGGTCGATCTGCGAAAGACTCTCTATCTCATCGCCGAACATTTCGATGCGGTAGGCGTAGTCTTCGTAAGTGGGGCAGATTTCGATGACGTCGCCGCGCACGCGGAACGTGCCGCGCCGGAAGTCCATGTCGTTGCGGTCGTAGAGAATATCCACCAGGCGCGAAACAATCTGGTTGCGGGAAATCTTTTGCCCTTTTTCGAGCATCAGCAGCATGCCGTAATAAGCTTCGGGCGAGCCCAGGCCGTAGATGCAGCTTACGCTGGCCACGATCACGCAATCGCGTCGTTCGAACAGCGAACGCGTGGCGGACAGGCGCAGCTTATCCAGTTCGTCGTTAATGGTGGCTTCTTTTTCGATGTAAACGTCGCTCGATGGAATGTACGCTTCCGGCTGATAGTAATCGTAGTAACTGACAAAATACTCCACCGCATTTTCGGGAAAGTAAGATTTGAATTCGTGGTAGAGCTGCGCCGCCAGGGTCTTGTTGTGCGCCATGATCAGCGAAGGCCGCCCGATGGCCTCGATGACCTTGGCCATGGTGAAGGTCTTGCCGGAGCCGGTTACGCCAAGCAGGACTTGATGCGCCTCGCCATCGCGCACGCCGCGCACCAGTTCTTCAATGGCGGCGGCCTGGTCGCCCTTGGGACTGTAGTTGACCGTGAGGTGGAAGCCCATCTCTTCAGTATAGTAGGGCGGGACTCCAGTCCTGCGGCCGTCGTCCACGCCGGCCTATTGCCGGCTTTCAATCCACCCGCAGCGACACGATCGGATCTATGCGGGAAGCCCGCCAAGCTGGGAACGCGGTCGCCGTAATCGCGACGCCCAATACCAGCGCCGTCACAGCGGCGAATGTCAAAGGATCCGTAGCGCCAACTCCATAGAGCAGGCTAGCCAGGAAGCGGGTGACCGCCAGAGCGACGATCACGCCCGCCACGATGCCATATAGCGCGACGCGCAAGCCCTGGGCCAGGATCATGGAAACGATCCGTTTCCGGGTCGCACCGATAGCCACGCGCAAGCCGATTTCATAGGTCCGCTGCGTCACCCAATAGGAGACCAGGCCGTAAATCCCGATGGCGGCCAGCAGAATGGCGGCCGCGGCGAAGCTGATGAACACCCGAATAGTGGCGCGAAAATTGGCAATGGACCCAGCCACCACCTCTTCCAATGGCTGAACCCGACCGACGGGCACATTCGGATCCTGATCCTGCGCCAGAGTTCGAATCTCGCGCGCGGGGCCGTCAATGTTGGCGCGTGCCTTCACCAGCAGCGTCATGGCCGCCGGAATTTGCCCGTCTTCGCGCGCGGCTTGCGCGTAGGGCATGTAGATAGCGCCTTGAATCCCATCGGTCAGGGCTTTGCTCAGGCTGTACTGGCGCACATCGCCGACTACGCCCACGACGGTTCTCCACTGCTGCTCGCCGGCGGCCTTGATGTGCTTGCCGATGGGATTCTCTCCAGGCCAGAAATGCTTAGCTGTGGACGCGGAAATCAACAGGACGGCGGCGGATTTCGCGCCGTCCGCTTCGGTGAGGTTCCGGCCAGCCAACAGCGGAATTCGCATCATTGGAATATAGCCGGGACTGACTGCGCCCGCCCAGAGCATAGGAGCGGGGTGGTCCACTGACTTCGGATGCCCTTCCACATCCACCGGCAGGTCAGGCTGGTCGGCATCCAGGGGAACGGTGCTTGCAATCGCGGCATCGGCGACACCCGAGACGCCGCGAGCGCCCGCCAGCAAGCGGTCGTAGAGCGCGATACACGCCGGGCGCTGCGCACAAAACGATGCGTTCGGGCTGATGCGCACAGTCAGAATCTGTTGCGCTTGAAAGCCCGGATGCACTTCAGACAGCGTGTAGAGACTCTTAATCAGAAGCCCCGCGCTCACTACCAGCACCACCGTGAGCGCGACTTCCGCGCCCAAGAGCCCACCCCGGAGCCGCGTCCAAATTGCCGCGGTTGACCGCTGACTGCCCGTCCGTATGGCTTGCGCGAGATCGATCTGGGACGCGCTGAGCGCGGGCGCGATACCGAATGCCAGGCCGGTAACGATCGCCAGTCCCGCTACCGCGGCGGCGACCGGCCAGTCGATGGCGGCTTGCGCCAGACCCGGCGTCGACGAGGGCAACAAAGATTTGAAAAGGGAAAGCGCGCCGGTTCCGAAAAGAATTCCCAATCCGGCGCCGATCAGCGCCAGTAAGATACTCTCCGTCAGCAGTTGGCGAACGATCCGCAGCCGGACTGCTCCCAACGCTACGCGTGTGGCGATCTCTTTGCGCCGCGTAGTGGCTCGCGACAGCAGCAGGCTGGCGACATTGGCGCAAGCGATCAGCAGCACCAAGCCGACCGAACAGAGCAGGATGATCAGCTTGCCGCGTATGTCGCCGGTCACATCGCGCTGCAGCGGGATGGCGGTGGAATCGCGATTCCAATCGCGCGCCATGGGATACGGGAACGTCTTCCGGAAGTCGGCGATCAAGGGTTGGATCTCACGTTGCGCCTCGGCCACGGTAGCTCTGGTGCGCAGCCTGCCGACCAGCGGCACAAATTGGCCGGCCCAGTATTCCAGAAAATTGGATGGATCGAACCGCATGGGCACCCACGCTTGCACCTGCGCGGACGGATAGCTGAAGCTGGCCGGCATAATGCCGACGATCTGGCGATGCATGCCGTTCAGCGCGATCACGCGGCCGATTACCGAAGGATCGCCGCCGAACGTGGTTCGCCAAAGGGAATTGCTCAGGATGACCACGGCGTCGCGCCCGGGGGAATCTTCACCGGGTTCGAAGGTGCGTCCCGCAGCCACCGAAGCTCCAAGTACGGAAAAAGCGTTCGCCGAAGTAGTGCTCCCCACGATGCGGATGGCTTCACCCTGCCCGGTGAGGTTGTATTCGGAAGCGGGACCGACGGCGGCGACATCCATGGTGCGGGTCTTCGACTGAAAGAAGGGTACCGCGGCGTGCGGAAAGATGCCCGTGATGCGCACCAGGCGGTCAGGCGCCCGGTAGGGCAGCGGGCGAACCAGCAGAGTGTTCACCAGGGTGAACATGGCCGCGTTCCCGCCGATTCCCACGGCCAGCGAGAGGACCGCGATGGCCGTAAAGCCTGGCGTGCGCCGGAACATACGCGCGGCGTAACGGATATCTTGTAATAGTCTTTCGAGTCTCAGAAAACTCCACATATCGCGGCACTCCTCCGCAGCTATAGTCATATTGCCCATTTGTATATGGCTCAACTCGCCGGCGGCTTGCTGCTTCAGCGCAAGGTGGAATTTGAGTTCCTCCGCCAGTTCATGGTCGAGTTGCGCGCGCCGCCAGCGAAACACGACGCGACGCCAAGCCCGCCCCAACGATGTGTGAAAATGTAAACTCATGCCATGTTGAGCACTTTTTCAATCGCACCCACCACGCGGGCGAATTCCGCGCGCTCCGCGGCGAGTTGCTTCCGGCCGGCGGCGGTTATGGTGTAGTAGCGCGCGCGCCGGTTGTTTTCCGAAGCGCCCCACGCTGCTTTGACCCAGCCATTCAGCAGCAGCCGCTGCAGGGCGGGGTAGAGCGAACTCTCGCCCACCTGGAGCACGTCCTCCGAGACCTGCTGCAGCCGCTGCGCGATACCGTAGCCGTGCATCTGTCCGGCGGCTAACGTGCGCAGGATCAGGAGGTCCAGCGTGCCGGGCAGAATTTCAGGAGCATCGGGCTTTCCCATCGTCTATCGATGGGAGTATGACTCATTTCTTGCCGCTTTGTCAATACCGGTCCAACAGGTCGCCGATGCGGATTGAAAATCCGGGGATGGGTTCGGGACGGAAGTCGTCGTTCTCGTCCAGGATGCTCTGCCGGTTCTCGGAGAATAGAAAGACCTGCCTAGTTTCCACGCAAAAGATCCAGACTTCCTGTGTGCCGCACTGGCGGTAACGCTGCGCTTTTTGAAGCAGTTTTTCCAACGTATCGTTAGGCGAAACGATTTCAATCGCTAAGTCCGGCACGAACCGCTGAACCCGGAGCCTCATATTCAGCAGCGGACGCTTCGACTCATTGAAAAAGGTGACGTCAGGCCCGTGCGCATTGCCATCGAAATTGTATTCCTGTTCGGTTATGACAATGCCGAACCGATGCTCCTCGACGTATGCCGCCAAAAGCCGCCCAAGGAGGTCGCGGAGCAAATTGTGTTGCGGGTTGTTGCCGGACACGTCTACCAGTTCTCCATCCACCAGTTCATGATTGCGCGCGAGATCGTCTGGGAGCCGCTCGAAATCGTCAATGGTCAGTCCGGTCGCTGCCGCCATAAATCTATTGTATTCCCTTCCCCGGCGCGCTCCGCCGCTCCGAGCTTCCTCAATTCACCGCCTCCCTCTAAGTGACGCAACCGATGGATTGGCTTAGTGCCGGTCCAACAAGTCGCCGATGCGGATTGAAAATCCGGGGATTGGTTCGGGACGGAAGTCGTCGTTCTCATCTAGGATGACCCGCCGGTGTTTGGAGTATAGATGGGCATCCCTGGTTTCCACGGAAAAGATCCAGACTTCCTGCGTGCCGCACTGCCGATACCGCCGTGCCTTCTTAGCCAGGCTTTCGAAGGTATCGTTAGCCGACACGATCTCAATGGCCAAGTCCGGCACAAACCGCTGAACCCGCAGAGCTTTGTCCACCAGCCGGCGCTTCGATCTGTTGTAGAAGCTCACGTCAGGCCCGTGAGCATTACCCTCAAAGTCGTATTCCTGCTCGGAAATGACATAGCCGAGTTGATGCTCTCTGACAAAGGGTCGCAAGAGTTCCACTAAGGAATCCCGGAGCTCGTTGTGTTGAGGTTTGTTGCCGGACACGTCTACCAACTTCCCATCATCCAGTTCATGATTGCGCGCGAGATCGTCGGGTAGCCGCTCGAAATCCTCGATGGTCAGTCCGGTTGCTGCCGCCATAAGCCTATTGTACCCGCTTCTCTGGCACGCTTCGGCGGTAAATCACTTTCCCGTCGAATACCGTCGCGTCCACGCGCGTCTTCTCGGTCTCCACCTCCGGGATGCTCAAGATGTCGTCCGAAACGACCACCATATCCGCCAGCTTGCCGGGTTCGATCGACCCCTTGATCTTCTCGTCGAAGCTGGCGAAAGCCGACCCCATGGTATAAGCGCGAATGGCCTCGGCGACTGTGATCTTCTGCGCCGGTATCCAGCCGTCCGGGTGCTTGCCATCCAGCGTGCGGCGCGTGGCCGCGGCGTAGATACCCATCAACGGCGCCATGGGCGCCACATCCCAGTCGGACCCGAATGCCAGCACAGCGCCGGAATCGAGCAGCGAGCGGAACGCGTAAGTGCCCTTTGCGCGCTCGGGGCCGATGCGCTTTTCCGCCCAACGCCCATCGTCAATGCAATGATACGGCTGCATGGAAGCGATTACATGCAGCTTGCCGAAGCGCGGGATATCGTCCATGCGCAGATGCTGTGCGTGCTCGATGCGGAAGCGCCGGTCGCGGGGCCCGTTCTGCCGCTCGGCCTCTTCGTACATCCCCAGCACCAGATGGTTGGCTTTGTCGCCGATGGCGTGTACGGCGATCTGCAAGCCCGCGTGATCCGCATCCAGAATATGTTTCTGCATCTTGCTCTCCGGGATCATCTCGCTGTTCGCCAGACCCGCGGTGCTCGGCGCATCCAGATAAGGCTCAAAGAAGAGCGCCGTGGTCGATCCCAATGAGCCATCGGCGAAACCTTTCAGACCGCCGATGTGCAGCTTCTCGCCTCCAAAGTCCGCGCGCAGGCCGACCGCCGCCAGGCGCTGCCATGCGGCCAATGGCTGATGCCCTGAGATGCGTACGGTCAACTCGCCTCGCGCCAGCAGCGCCTGATACACGCGCAGGATCTCGGGCGCGGCGGACATATCCTGCACGCTAGTAACGCCATTGGCAGCGGCGTAGCGCATGGCCGCGCGTACGGCGTCCGCAACCTGATCCTCCGACGGCGCCGGAATTGCCCGGTACACACGCTCCATGGCTGCGTCCTTCAGCACTCCGGTAGGCTCGCCGGCGGCATCGCGAACGATGGTCCCCCCGGGCGGGTCCGGCGTATCGCGCGTGATCCCCGCGAGTTGCAACGCTTGCGAGTTGGCCAGCGCCATGTGACCATCCAGCCGGTTGACGAAAACCGGATGGCCGGCGGTGACGGCGTCAATCAACTGACGGGTGGGCAGGCGGGCGGGAGCCCAGTTCTCGTGGTCCCAATCGCCGCCGGTAATCCAGCGCCCGGGGGGTTGGTTAGCGGCGAACTCCGCGATGCGCCGCCGGAACTCGTCCTCGGATTTCGCGTCGCGCAACTGCACGCCCGCTAAGCTCTCGCCGCCGCTGAAGAAGTGCACGTGCGCGTCGTTGAAACCCGGCAGCACCAGCTTGCCGCCCAAATCGAGCACCTCGGTGCCGGCGCCGATCCACTTGCGTATCTCGTCGTTCGATCCGACCGCGACGATCCGGTTTCCCAAGCACGCCACCGCTTCCGCGCGCGGCTGAGCTTCGTTCACCGTCCATATCTTGCCGTTTAGCAGGACCAGGTTCGCGGCGGGCTGCGCGCTCGCCACGCCGACGCTGGCAAAAAGAAGTACCGTCGAAAGGCTCACCCGTAATCCGGACATTCTCCGATTGTATAGAATGGGAGCTTCGCATGAAACGACTCTTTCCATTTATCGCCATCGCGGCCGTAGCCGTGTCCGGCGCGTGGGCACAATCCCTCGAACAGCGCGTCGCCGCGATCATGCGCCGTCCCGAATACGCCCACGCGCGGTTCGGTATGGAATTTTGGCCCCTCGACGCGCACAAGCCCGCCTATCGGTTGAACGAACAGCAATTCTTCATCGCCGCGTCGACCACCAAGCTGCTGACCGAAGGGACGGCCCTCTCGCTCCTGGGGCCGGATTACCGGTTTCACACGCGCGTGTTCCGCACTGGCGCCATCGACCGCGACGGCACTTTGAACGGAGATCTGATCCTGGTTGCGTCCGGCGATCCGAATCTTTCGAACCGCATGCAGCCGGATGGCACTCTCGCCTTTCAAAACCAGGATCATGCCTACGATTCGATGCCCGGCAGCGCCAAGCTGGTTGCGGGCGATCCGCTGGCGGCCATCCGCAAGCTTGCCGCGCAGGTGGCCAAGGCGGGTATCAAGAGAATCGGCGGACATGTGCTGGTGGATATCAGCCTATTCCCGGAAGGCGAACGCGAAATGGGCACGGGCGTCGTGATATCGCCGATCGCGGTGAACGACAACTTAATCGATGTGACTATCTTAGCGGCGGCTGATGGTTCCACGCCGCGGCTGACTTTGTCTCCCGCGACCGCTTATGTGCAGATCGCGAACCAGCTCAAGACCGGGCCGCCCACTAACAAGACACCGGAAGTCTTCTTCACCGAAAATCGCAGGCCGGATGGCAGTTACTCCGTGACTATACAAGGAACCGTGCCCGCCGGGGTATCTCTTCTGCGAACTTATCGCGTACCCGAGCCGAGCCGCTTTGCACAGATGACCTTCGTGGAAGCCCTGAAAGATGCGGGCGTCTCCGCTACCGCCGATCTGACTTTGCCGGCGCCGGACGCGCGCACGCAATCGTTCTATAAGCCGGAGAATCAGGTGGCTGAGCATGTCTCCGCGTCCTTCACCGAAGAGGCGAAGGTAACCTTGAAAGTCAGCCAGAATTTGCATGCCAGTATGACGCCGTACATCCTGGGCGCAGCGATTGGGAAAAACCAAGAAGACGCGCTACAGGCCGGCTTCGATCTGGAGAACCAGTTTCTAAAGAAGGCCGGGCTGGATGTCTCCGGCGCGAGCCAGAGCGACGGCGCCGGCGGCGAAGCATACTTTACGCCCGATTTCATGGTGCACTATCTGATGTATCTCTCGCGCCAGGACGCCGTGCTCCCGGCATTTCTGCGGGCCCTGCCGGTGATGGGCAAAGACGGAACTTTGTGGGATATTCAGACCGGTTCTCCCGCGGCCGGACATGTGCACGCCAAGACCGGAACGCTGGGCGGGTCCGACCTGCTGCATCGCTCCCTGATGATCACCGGGAAAGGGATCGCGGGATACATTGACCGCAAGGATGGCGAGCGGTGGGCCTTCGCCGCTTACCTGAGTATGGTGGATGGCGACCCCGAGACGATCATACATCAGGTGGGAAATGTGCTGGGCGAGATCGCCGCGGTCGCGTACGATGCGCCGCTGGAGTAATGGACGCCGATCCGCGTTGCTCTGAAAATACGCGCCTGTAGCGCGAATTGGAGGGCGGGCAATTTTGCCCGCAGCCGGCTTTCAGCCGGCTCTGGCCGCCTGGAAAGGCGGCTGCGGCCAGGATTGGCCGCCCCACATTTTCATGCTTCAGAGTGGCCCGTCGCGGGCCATGAGTGGTTCATCAACTACCAAATCCGGGGTTGTGGAGGGCCATGTCCTCCAGGCACCGTACCACGAGCGCGGTCCAGCCAGTCTGGTGGCTGGCGCCCAAACCCCGTCCGTTGTCTCCATCGAAGAATTCGTAGAACAAGGTCAGGTCGCGCCAGTTCGGATCCTTCGCGTAGTGCGGGCAAGATTGCCACGCGGCGCGCCCATCTTCTCCGGGCAGAAATATTCGCGCCAGGCGCGCCATGATTTCCCCCGCCACTTCTTTCAGGTTCATCATCCGCCCCGAGCCGGTGGGGCATTCGACGCGCAGATGGTCGCCATAGAAGTGGTGATAGCGCTCCAGCGCCTCCACCAAAAGGTAGTTGAGCGGAAACCAAATTGGCCCGCGCCAATTGGAATTGCCGCCAAACGTGCCGCTGGTGGATTCCGCCGGCTCGTAATCCACGCGCTGTTCGGCGCCGTCGGTATGCAGAATAAAAGGGTGCTGCTGGTGGAACTTGGAAAGCGAACGGATACCATAGGGCGAGAGGAACTCGTTCTCATCCAGCATGTATTTCAATACGCGCAATAGCCGTCCCAGCGACGGAATCCCCAATAGCCTGTGCGTATGTCCATCGGAATCGTCCTGCTCCATGTACGAGATCTGTTGCGTCAGATCCTGGCGATTCGTCAAGAACCAGTCCATGCGTTTGTGGAAACCCGGCAAACGGGCGATGATGTCGTAGTCCAGCACCTGCACCGCGATCAATGGTATTAGTCCCACCGCCGAGCGCACGCGCAGCGGAACCGTATTGCCGTCCACGCGGAGCTGATCGTAGTAGAATCCGTCACCCTCGTCCCACAGACCGGTTCCGCCCAGCGAATTCATGGCGCTGGCGATGGCTACGAAGTGCTCGAAGAACTTGGAGGCTACATCTTCATATTCCGGATCTTCGGCAGCCAATTCCAGCGCCATGGAAAGCATGGTCAGACAGAACGACGCCATCCAGGCGGTGCCATCGGCCTGTTCCAATTTCACATTGCCGGGCAGCGGCTGGGAACGGTCGAAGACGCCTATATTGTCGAGGCCCAGAAAGCCCCCGGAAAATATGTTCTGCCCTTCCACGTCCTTACGATTCACCCACCAGGTGAAGCTGATGAGCAGTTTCTGAAACACCCGGCCCAGGAAGATGCGGTCGCGTCCGCCGCGGGGTCCGGTCATCTTATACACGCGCCAGCATGCCCAGGCGTGCACGGGCGGGTTCACGTCGCCGAAGGAGAATTCGTAGGCTGGGACCTGCCCGTTGGGGTGCATGTACCACTCGCGCAATAGCAGCACGAGTTGCTCCTTGGCGAAATTCGGATCCAGCTTGGCGAACGGAATCGTGTGGAAAGCCAGGTCCCATGCGGCGTACCACGGATATTCCCAGTTGTCCGGCATCGAAATGACGTCGCGGTTGTAGAGATGCTTCCAGTCGCGGTTGCGCCCGTTCTCGCGCCCGGCGGGAGGCGGCGGTTGCGCGGGATCGCCTTCCAGCCACGGGCCCACTGCATAGTAATAGAACTGCTTGGTCCACAGCAGACCGGCGCACGCTTGCCGCGCGATGCGCCGCGGCTCATCCGAATATCCGTCGCGTAGCCACGTCGCGTAGAACTCGTCGGCCTCGCCTTGCCGCTGCTGGAATACCTGCTCCGCGTCGAGCGATGGGCTGCTTGCCACAGCATCGTCCCCGCCATTGTCGGAAGCCAGCCGCAAGTGAATGGTTGCGCTCGCGCCCGGATCCAGCTCAAGCCGATACAGCGCGGCGGCCTTGGTGCCTTCGTTCCGCGGGTTCAGATTGTCGCTGCGGCCCTCGATCAGATAGGCGTGGAAAGCGTCTTTAACATAGGGTCCGGCGCTCTTCACACCAAACAGCCGTTCCATGTTGGTTTCGTTTTCGGTGAAGAGCAACTGGTTGGCGCCGGGCGCTTCGAGGCGATACTTTCCCAGCGAAGCGTGCTCGGCCAACAACGCCGTATCTCCCGCCTTGTAGATCCTGGGCTTAGGCCAATAGCCTTCGCCCTCGCGCCCCCACGACCAGGTGTTCCGGAACCATAGCGTGGGCAGCATCGCCAGCGCCGCCCGCTCGGGGCCGCGATTGACCGCGCTGATGCGGATGGCAACGTCGTCGGTTCCAGCCTTGGCATATTCGACGAAGATATCGAAATAGCGCTGTTCGTCGAAAATGCCCGTGTCTTCAAGCTCGAACTCCGCTTGCTCGCGCCCGCGGCGGTGGTTCTCCTCCACCAGCCATGTATACGGGAAGGGAGCCTGCGGATACTTGTAGAGCGCCTTCATGTACGAGTGTGTGGGCGTGGAGTCCAGATAGTAATAGCACTCCTTGACGTCTTCGCCATGGTTGCCTTCATGGTTGTTCAGCCCGAAGAGCCGTTCTTTCAGAATAGGGTCGCGCCCATTCCACAGCGCCAGCGCGAAGCACATGCGGCATTCGCGGTCGCAGATGCCCAGCAGCCCGTCCTCGCCCCAGCGGTACGCGCGGCTGCGCGCGTGATCGTGCGGAAAATATTCCCAACAGGCGCCGCTGGCGGAGTAATCTTCGCGCACGGTGCCCCATTGCCGCTCGGAAAGATACGGACCCCAGCGCTTCCAGTTCTTTTCGCGGCGCTCGTCTTCGGCCAGGCGCGCCAGTTCGGCGATCACGGGCGGCCCGCCTGCGAAATCTCGATCACGTTCTTGATGCCGCCGGCTTTGCCCATCACCGGATCGTGGAAGGCTTCCATGGGATAGCGGCCCGTGATCATGGCGCGCAGCGCTTGCGGCCAGCGCCCCGCGAAAACGCCGATATCGCGCACCGCATTGTCGAACGCTTGCGGTCCGGCATTCACAACTCCCAGCACCACTTGATTTTTCAGCACAAGATTGTACATGATGCGTTCGGTATCGAATTCCACCGGCGCCTGATCGCGGGGAACGCCGGTGAAGACATAGATTCCGTTCGACCCCAAATGCTTCAACACTTCAAACGCGAACTGCGGCGCGCCGGCGGCCTCGTAAATCAGATCGATGTTGCCCACCTGTTCAGCCATCTGCTCGATGCCGGTCCCCTCGGACGAAATATACCGCGCGCCGACGGCCTCCGCCACCTCCGCCTTGGGATTCGGCCGGGGCGACCGTGAATAGACGTACGTCTCGAAGCCCGCATTCACCAGCACCATCGCGCCCAGCAGTCCGACCGGCCCGGAGCCCAACACCACCGCGCGTTGCCGGCCGCCATCCCAATCGAGGCGCCGCTGGATCTCGCGCACTTCAATGAGCGCCTTCTCCGCAATGGTTAGCGGCTCGACCAGAACCGCCACGTCCCGCAATTCGCGCGGCACCGGGTGCAGGTTTTGCCGGTCTTCGACGACGAATTCGGTCATAAATCCGTCCAGACCCTTGATGCCGTGCTCGCGGTAGTTTCCAGTCATGCAGAAATCGTAATGGCCCGCGCGGCAGGCAGCGCAATTGGCATCGGAGCAAGGCAGGCGCACGGTACTCACGACCAAGTCGCCCGCGCGCAGATCCGCAACGTCCGGCCCGGCCTCAGCCACTTCGGCCAGCGATTCGTGGCCCAGCACGAAACCGTCCGATCCGGGCGGCGGAGTGCCGTAAGCGAACGCGCAGATGTCCTTGTCCGTGCCGCACACGCCGACTTCCAGCATGCGCAGCTTTACTTGAGTGGGCGCGGCAATGCGCGGCTCTGCGATGTCGACGATGTCGACCGCGCGGCGGGCGGGATAAACGGCTACGGCTTTCATGGCTCGCACTTCGCATTGTACCCAACGGCGCGGCCTGCCCGGGAAAGCGAAACCGTCGCGTCGACTCCGTGCATTTGTGATGATAAATACGGAAATATATGCATATTTTACGATTTAATAATTTTAATATCGACATTATTAACTCTTGGATATATACTCTTATTCGGAGGAAATTAACCATTATTTCCTACTTATGGGAGGTCCACAGTGACACAAATTGAGAAGAGTCCTGTATTCGGCGGCGGTGGCGGCAAAGAGTTTAACGATTACACCAGCGCCCCTTCGACAATTAAGCGGATTGCCCTTCTGAAGATTCGGAGCGGCAACACCGTCGATTCGATCCAAGCGACATACGAACTGGAGAATGGCGAACTCTGGGAAGCCCCGGCACATGGAGGGGACGGCGGCAAGCCGGCGCAGATCAGCCTGCAGGGCCAGGAGTTGATTTCCGTACTGATTCGCTCCGGCAACAAAGTCGATCAACTGCGTTTTGCGGCCCTGGAGGGAAAAGTCGTGCGCGGGTATGGACCCTACGGCGGCGACGGGGGCGGTGCAAATGCCGTCGTGGGTAACGTTGTCGCGCTGTTTGGGCGGTCCGGTGCAAGGGTTGACGCGATCGGCCTGTATGGTTATAACCTGATGTCCACGCGCTCCACCGCAACCATCGAGGAACTGGCAGTGGAGGCGGAAGCGCTGCGGACCACTCAATCCGCTTCCCTCGGCGCGGCGGGCTGACCGCGCGATCCCTGGAGCGACGCGCCGCCAATGGCGGTTTCCACTGCGGCCACCTCCCGGGCGCCGCGCTATGGAGGTGGCCTTTATGGGATGCCGGTTGGCCGGATTGCAGGAGGTTGCCAATGTGCGGATTGTACAGTGCCTTGGGGGGCGCAGCAGTTCCGCGCAGCCCGCTTGGAACCATCCGCCGCATTGCCCGACGTAGGGCTTCCAATTCGACGGTCGTTTGGAGTATGCTAGTAGCGGGATCGGGGTTGCAGCCCCGATCCCGCTCGGCCACTACCGACGGCGCTTGCGGCGCCAGACGACAATGACCGTGATGCTGCCATAGAACGGCAGATCAACTAACAATAGGATCATTTGACCCTCCTTTCTGCTTTGACCCGAAGGCCCGGGCGTTCCCCGGGCTTTCCCGAATCGAAGCTCTAGTGCTCCTCTCGGGAACTTGCTCTTCCAGTCTCAGTCGGAAAGGACTCCTCTTCTAAAGTGCGGCAACCCGGCTAGGATTCTCCCTCTTTGCGGCCCAGTGCAGCCCGATGCCGCCGAAGATGAAACCGCGCGCTTTCACCGAAGCGTAGCCCGACTTGCGCAGGCGTTCCGCGAAATCCTGGATGGAGATGAAGGAGCGCAGCGAATCGGGAATGTATGTATAGATCCGCGGGCGGCCGTGCAGCAACAGTCCCCAAAATCCGCCCTGCAAGTACAGATAACCCACATATAACTGTCGCAGCACCGGATTGGCGGGAAGGAAAAAATCGAGCGTTACCAGGAGACCGCCCGGACGCGTGACGCGCTCAATTTCGCAGATCGCGGCATTCAAATCGGGGAAATTGCGCAAACCGTAGCCGATGAACACGCAGTCGAAAGTGTGTTGCGCGAAGGGCAGGATGGTGGCGTCGGCGCAAACTGCGTCGCGAATGCCCCGCTCACGGGCCAGCCCCAGCATGCGCTCAGTCAGATCCACCGCGATGGGCTTAGCCTGTGGGCAGCGCTGCACCACGAGCTGCGAAAAGTCGCCGGTTCCGGAAGCCAAATCGAGCACCACGGCCCGCTCCGGCAGACCTGCCATCTCGACACCGCGCCGCTTCCAGCGCCGGTCCATCCCATAGGAGAAGATGCGCGTAATAAAGTCGTATCGAGGCGCTATCGTGCTGAACATCGCACGCATCAGTCGCAGGTCCCGCTTTTCGGCTGGTATAGACATTAGCAGCCGAATTGTAGCACTGAAGCAGGTATCGCCCAACTTCAGCGGCGCGACGACTTGGCGTTCAAAGTCTTTGGCATCTCGGCTCCCGCGCCCGCCGAGTAGGTCGGGACCGCCTTCATTACGGGTGGATCCATCATCTGCATCATGGCATAAGGCGGCATGTCTTCCGCTTCCTTGAAAAACGTCATGCACTCCAAATCGCCGTCGTAGTCCACTTTAACCAAATCCCCGCCGCGCACTTGCTCGGTAGCGATCAGGTTGGACAACGGATGCACCAGGCTGCGATCGATGGCCCGTTTCAGATGCCGAGCTCCGTATTTCAGGTCGGTGCCTTCGCGCAGTAGAAAATCCTTGGCCACTTCGCTCAGCGCAAAAATGAAGGGTGCGCCATTCGCCGAATTGAAGATGCGGTGTTGCAGGATGTTCAACTCCAGGCCTAGAATCTTACGTAACTCCGGCGCGCCCAGCGGCCGGAACACCACCACCTTGTCCAGCCGGTTCATAAACTCCGGCGTGAATTTCTTGCGCGCGGCTTCCACGCCTGCGCGTGAAATCTTCTCGGTGAGAGTACCGTCCACCATCCCCTCGGCGCACTTACGTTCCATTTCGGAAGCCGCGAATCCCAAATTGGGACGCAGGATCGAACTCATTTCTCCCGCGCCAAGGTTGCTGGTCATGAAGATCATGGTGCGCGAAAAATCTACCCGCCGGTTGTCCCCCAGCGTCAAAGTAGCCTTGTCGAGAATTCCCAGCAGCAGATTCCACAGAGAGTCGCTGGCCTTCTCAATTTCGTCGAAGAGCACGAAGCTCAACTTCATCTTTTCGGTGTAATGGGCCTGCAGCACTTCCTGGCTGAGCAACGGGTGCGTCTCGCGATGCCCCAGATATCCCGGCGGCGAGCCGATCAGTTTGGCTATCTCGTGGCTATGTTGGAACTCCGCGCAGTCTATCTTTACCACCGCGCGCATATCCCCCACCAGGCTCTCCGCCGTCGCTTCCACCATGCGCGTCTTGCCCGACCCCGTCGGTCCCAGAAACAGGAAGTTGCCAATGGGCCGACCCGGACTCGACATCCCCGCCAGAAACATTTGATAGATGTTGACAATCTGATCGATTGCCTCATCCTGGCCCACGATCCGGCGTCGCAGATCAGCATCGAGTTTCACCGCTTCAATTCCCGTAAGCGTCGGGTCAAGCTGTTTGTTCATACGGCTCATGACTGTATCCTTCGTAGCCCTCTTCACCCCTGAGGTGCATTCCTTCGATTGGCCATTAGCACGTCGGGTGCCAATTTTATGGCACGTAGTGTTTCCTATTACTTCTGAGGTTTCGAAGGCCTTATTTCGACCCGGCTAACCAACGTCCGCGCAGGCATGCGCAACAGCACGGCAACGACTTCGGCAACATCTTCCGGTTGAATCTTCCACGGCGCCGCGCCGGCCCGCGCGCTGAACTCCGTGTCCACGCTCCCCGGCATGATGCAGCTCACGCGCACGTTATCGTAGCGATGATCCAGCATCATCGCCTCGCTGAAGCCATTCAGTCCGAACTTGGACGCGTTGTACGCCGCGCCACCCGCGAAAGCGTTCTTTCCCGCCAGGCTGCCGATATTGATTATGTATCCCGCACCCCGCCGCTGCATGCGCGGGAGCGCTTCGTGGCTGCAATAATACACGCCGCTCAGGTTCAAGTCGATGGTGCGGCGCCACTCTTCCGGTGTGAGATCCGCCACACTCTTGAACACGCCGATACCCGCATTGTTAATCAGAAGATCCACGCCGCCGAAACGCGCGTCCACGCTGCCGAAAAAGCGCCGCACGTCTTCCAATTTCGATACGTCGGCGGTCTCCGCCATCAGCCGGCCATCCGCACCGGCCTCGAAATCCTTCAGAAAAGCTTGCACATTGTCGTGCAATCGGCTGCACACCGCGACCGAGGCGCCTTCCCGAAGCAAACGCTCCGCGATGGCCCGCCCGATTCCCCGCGTGCCGCCTGTAACAATCGCAATCTTACCGGCCAATATTTGTTCCATCCTCCGATTCTACAGGTAGACCAGGCTTCAGCCGGCGTTTGCGGGCAAACTCGCCTGTGAAATGTTTGACAATGAGTCAACAGACGCAATACTCTTCGGCCAGGACTGTCTGAAACGCGTTGATTAGCGGAAAACTTGGTGCGGCCGCTTTCGCCGTTACCTCGGGCGCGCCCTCACTACCCGGTGCTCTGTCCAACCTCGATAATGTAACCGTCAGGATCGCGGATGTAGCATCGAATCTCGCCGTACTTTTCCTTCGGCTCGGTGATGAACTCGGCTCCTCGACTTTTCCATAATTCATAGCACGCTTGGATATCCGCAACGCGGATATTCAAGAAGCTGCTGACCTTATCCGGGTCGGCCGGGACGCTGAGCGTTATCGACGGCTTGTCCGGGGTGGGCCCGCCCCCGACGTTCACAATCAGCCAAGTATTCGCGATCTGAATGTGCCCAGACGCACCCTTGCTGTCGCCTCTGCTCAGAATGCGGCCGCCGAAGACCTTTTCATAAAAATCGGCCGATCGGTCGATGTCGGCGACGGTGATGAAATGTGTGACGGTGAACCCGTCGCGCGGGGGCATCTCATAGCTTTTTTGTTCGATTTGTACGCCGCTCATTGGCAACCCTCCATCATGCGCGCAGCCGCCCGGAAGGCCTCCTAACCGTACTTGAGCTCGGTGCTCTGTCCGACCTCGATAATATAACCGTCGGGATCGCGGATGTAGCAGCGAATCTCGCCGTACTTGGGTATGGGCTCCGTGATGAACTCGGCTCCTCGACTTTTCCACAACTCATAGCACGCTTGGATATCCGCAACGCGGATATTCATAAAGCTGTTGATCTTATCCGGGTCGGGGACGCTGAGCGTTACCGACGGCTTGTCGGGGGTCGGCCCGCCCCCGACGTTGACCAGGAGCCAGGTATTCGCGATCTGAATGTAAGCGGGCGCGCCTTCGCTGTCGCCTGTGCTTAGAATGCGGCCGCCGAAGACCTTCTCATAGAAGCGAGCCGACCGGTCGATGTCGGCGACGGTGAGAAAATGTGCGATGCTGAACCCCTCGCGCGGGGGCATCTCATAGCTCTTTTGTTCGACTTGTACGCCGTTCATTAATAGCTCCTCTCGATACGGTGCTGACTGCAAATACAGTGTCCCGAGTCCCGCTCCAATTCACAAAAATCGATTCGACGGCACTAATCACCTCTTACCGTACGCCGTGAAAATGTAATCCTTGGCCGCCACTCCCGTACGGCACGCGAAGCCGCAATTGACGACGCCCGTCTTATCCGGCTTGAACGTGTCCGACGCGGGATCATAGTCGAATGCGGCGTAGGCCCATCCCTTTGTGTCCGGGAATCTCTTGTTGTTCTTCTCGATGAGGAAAACGTCTTGTAAGGCGTCCGGTACCCTCACTGAAAATGGGGCTTCCGTGCTCTTTTTCGGTTTCCACTCGATTTTTGCAATCTTGGAGCCGTCGGGGAAAGGCTTGCCGTTGCCGGGAACGCCAGACCGGTAGGCGTCAATCATCGTGGGATTGGCGACCATCACCTTCAGCAGATCTTCAGTCTGACTGACGGCGACGACCTGCCAGTTCTCGTACCCCCTGAAGTCGGAGAAGGCGAGCCCATTTGGCACGCGCAACGTGTACTTGTCCTGCGCGGAAAAGGCCCTGCCGCCCAGGACCGCTAGCGCTATGCCAAGTGCGGCTGCTGAAACGACTCGTAAACCGCGCGAAAGCAAAAACATTTTGTCAAACATAAATTCCTTGATTTTCGTCATCGGGGCTGGGTCGAATCGATCCCAGCTCGGCTGGGTTGATCGTCTTTACCTAGGGTGCGTAATGCGTGAAGACGAGGTCGCTAGACTTGGCCTGATTGTGGCAGGGGAAGCAGCTTTTCATCGACGCCGCCGCGGCGGGCTTGCCCTCTACGAAGGTAGCGAACCCCCAGCCGCCTGTCGCGGCGTACTTCGTGGAGTCCTTAACCATAAACTGAATGTTCGTGGGGGGGCCAGGGACGAAAGATTGGGCTTGGCCAAAGACTTTGTTGTTTTCCGCCGACGGGGCGTGACCGTAGTGCAAAGCGGCGATGATCGTGCCGTCTGGGAATGGGAGCTTCCCCTCGCGGTAGGCCTTGATCGCCACATCGTTGCCCAAAACGGCGCCAATACTGTTCAGGTTGCCAGCCTCGTGGGAGACGGAGATCAACCTCCAGTCCCTGTATCCGGGGGGGATTTGTGTTACGAAGATCGGGGCGGCCGGGTCGTCTGCGTGTAGGGGCGCAGGCGCCGTAAACGCGACAATCCCTGCCAATATTAGAACGGCACCCAGCAGTAAACTGATCCCTGTCATCGTGGTTCCTCCATCCAGGAAGCAAACGATAGCACGTGTCGCTTTGGCAGAGGCTAGCGTAACAGGGCATATTTCGGCTGTCTGCCCAAAATTGCACTAAGATGGAGGCACTTAACGATCAATATTGCACAGGTACCGAAATTTGTTGCCGTAATGCCAGGGGGCGCGGCCAAACACCAAACACGTTCCGGACGCGGAGCCGCCGACCCCGATCCGACAGCGGCACGGTCCGGGCACTTCGACTTTATCGCAGCCTCGCGCGACCGCATCGGATTGATGCGGCAGGAGACCCGAGGAGACCCGCATCCAAGTTGCGCAAGTCCCATGCCTTGCGCTATCCTATGTCTTACAAATCTCCTGTAAGGATAATTCTGCTTCCAGATGGCCAATCATTTTTCCGCGCTCAAGCGCGTACGGCAAGACGAAAAACGCACCGAGTACAACCGGCAGAACAAATCTCGCCTGCGCCACCAGATCCGCGCCATGCGGCGCGCTATCACTTCCAAGGATGCCAAGGCGGCAACCGAACTGCTGCCCGCCACGTTCTCCCTCATCGACCGCTCCGCCAAGACCGGCATCATCAAGAAGAATACTGCGGCGCGCTATAAATCCAAGCTGCACCTGCGCGTGAAGAAGCTCGCCACCGCATAGCGGGGTTCACCCCGTCAACCGCAAAATAAACTGCTCCATCACGATGCGGTCGTCCGGCCGGGCGCTGCGCAAGTCCCGATCCGCCTCGAAGGTCAACTCCATCGCCCGCTCCAGTTGCGTCTTCGAAAACTTCGCCACTGTCTGAAATACCTGTTCCGCCCGCGAACCCCACATCTGCACGCCCATCTTGGCGAAGTGTCCCTGGATCTGCTGCGGACTGCGCAAGCCCGCCTCCTTGGCCACCAGCGCCGCGCAGCCTGCGCGTGGCGTGCCCCGCACCCTGCCGTACGACCGCCTACACCGTGAAAATTCGGCGCTTGTTGACAGCCCTCCAGGGACTTACGCTCGCGGCCTCTATCGCTTTGGTCGCAATGCCAACGCGGCCTAGATGCGGGCCACTTTAGCCACATTACCGAGCCTTACGCTCGAGAAGCGCGCCTTCGGGACTACGGTTCTGGCCGCGAACCAGTTTCTTGGCGGGCCACATAACCGCTCGGCACGAATAACTCGGATAGGCGTCCGACTGAATCTCACGAAGACGGAGGTACATCTGCTCCATGCGGCCAAGTGACTCACTGACTCAGCATGAACACGATCCCATAGCCGTTATCCACGCCCGAAAATCCAGGTGGAACCGCCCAGACTGGTCGTGCCGAAGAGCATTCCGTCCACCGCGATCAGGCCGGATTCAGGCGCAAATCCATTCTCGCCTGTAAAGGTAGCGAGGATGCTCTCGGTCCAGGCGGCGCCCTCGGAACAAGGAGGGACGAGGATGAACGCCGTGTCGCTGGTTGTGCCATAGAGCGCGCCGCGCGTGCCTATAATTACCCCCGAATTCGGATAGAATCCGTCGCCCGCGCCTCTGTCAAAACGGTAGAGTATCTTCTCGTCCCATGCCGCGCCCGGCGACACGGGCGGCTTCAGCGCGAACACCGTGCCACAACCATCGCCACAATTGCTATAGCCCGGGTTGCCGCCATCCATGGTGACACCGTAGAGCACGCCATTCGGCCCCACGGCGGGGACTCCGACGGGCGTAAACCCATCATGGCTACCCGACTCGTTTCCTGTGAAGTCGTGCAGCGTGTTCAGTGTCCACGCCCCGCCCACGATGGCGGACGAGCTCGAAGACGACGCTGGTGTAGCCGTAGAAGTTTCCGTTCGCATCTTTGGCCAACCCACTGGTGGGACAGGATCCGTCCGCACCGTTAGTGAAGTTGTAAAGCACGTCTTCCGTCCAGGCGCCTCCTGGAAATGTGGGCCGGCTCAATTCGAAAACCGTACCAAAATTGAGCGAACCGCCGCGCCATGTTGTACCGTACAACTCTTCGTTAGGACCCAGGATCAACTGCCCGAATGGATCCGCTCCGTCGGCGCCGCCCGTGAAATCATGGAGCACTGTCTGCGACCAAGTCCCGCCCGGCGAGACTGGCGGGGTCAGTTGGAGCGCCGTTCCACAGCCGAACGTTCCACCCAATCCTGTGGTTCCATACAGCACACCACCTTTACCGACCACCACGCCGGCCGTTGGTTGGGCTCCTCCGGCTTCGAAGTTTGAGATGACCGTCTCGGTCCAACTCCCGCCCGCGACCGTAGGCGGCTGCAGTTCAAATACTGTACCGGAGCCGGCCGTGCCGCCGAAATAGGTTGTGCCGTAGAGTGCGCGGCTCTCTCCGGCGGCTAGCGGCGCCTCGGGCGACACGCCGTCGGGTGAGCCTTGAAAGCTATAAGCAGTTGTCAGGGTCCAGGGGGGCGCTTGAGCGTTAGCGTGTGATGCGAGGATGACGAAGCATGTCGGCAGCCCGATTAGCACGCGCAACACGGCTTTGACCCTGCCGTTCGGAGCGCACGGAGTCCCCCCTTGCCCCATTCGCGTGGCGGCGATAGTATTGAGCATCGACTTGTTCTCCTGGATTAGATTGTACCTGACGCCTCATAGAGGATAAGGCCCAGCGAGTGGACGTCCGCCGCCGTAGGATCCCAGATCGCCGTCGGCCCGTTCGTGAAAACACTACCGCAATGCGAGCACAGTGGGCGAGACCGTCAAAATACACGAAACGAACTGCCAGCCGGCGCAACTACCGGCTCAGTGCAGGTACCAAACCCGGCGCCATATTATTAAGCGATATTCCATTCCGCGTGGTGCGGTAGTTGGATCTGTAGTGTTCCGGCGATTCGTCTTCGGGAACCAGCGAGCAGGACGAAATGAATGGCACCCTGATGTCCCTTGATATCGGTATCGTCTCCGTCGGTGCGCTTGCAGATTCAGTCCTTCGTTCTCGCAGGCACGTAGCAGGCGTATGGGCCGGTGGGGTCGAGGCCGGCTCAGGTTTAGGGCGTGGTTGCCTGGCAGCTTTTGTAATCTTCGCTTCGCACTTAGATCCCATTGGCCACCGCCAACAGCTATACCAATGCCTTCACAAAGGGGCAGGATGACGCGCTCTGGTTTACCGGGATCGGCACCTCAAATATCGGCGCATCACCACCGCCGGGGCGATCAGCGAGTACGAACCTCACTCTCGGCGTCTCCTCAAAATAGCGGTAATAGTACCGCACACTCCATAAAACGCTCAAGCCGGCGGGCGTGCGGCGGTATAATCGGAGCCGGTTGTGGCGAACCGAATGAGCCAATAGATGGAGGGTTAGTGTGAATAAACACTGCAAGAACATATTGCGGTTCCCGCGCCGGATCTTCTTTCTAACCGCGATGGCGATTGCTACTCCACTCTGCGCCCAGCCACTGCCCCCGAGGATCTCACTAATATATGGTGGGATTGCTGGATTTCCTTACGGAAATCTCCTTCTGGGCCCCAATGGAGTCCTTTACGGGACCACGTACGCTGGCGGGTACGGCGGTGGAACGGCATACGAACTGGCGCCGCCCACTTCCTCGGGCGGAACCTGGACGGAAACCGTCCTATACGAATTTCATACCGATCGCGGGAAGTACCCTCAGTCAGCGCTCATCATGGATAAGACCGGCAACCTTTATGGCACGACCCTGGAAGGCGGTCCCTACGAAGGTGGCGTGGTATTCCAATTGATACCACCGCCAGTTTCAGGTCAGCTCTGGACCGAGCGCATCCTTCACAGCTTCTCGCGCAGCGGCGACGGGTATTACCCACTCGCCGGGCTTATCTTCGGCCCCGACGGTTCGCTCTACGGCGTAACTGAGGATGGCGGCGCTTTTGACGAAGGTACCGTGTTCCAACTGACGCCACCAACCACTCCTGGCGCGGCATGGACCGAAACCCTGCTGTACAGCTTTGGAACCCAGCCCGGCGATGGAAACACACCCGCCGCTACCCTCGCCATGGACAAGCGTGGCTATCTTTACGGCACGACTTCGGGCGGGACCTTCGGGTGCGCCAATGCTGGGTGTGGAACGGTCTTCCAATTAGCTCCTCCCTCAGCAGCCGGTGAACCCTGGACAGAGACCGTGATCTACTCCTTTACCGGATCATCCGATGGCGATGGAGCCAATCCCACCTCGGTCACCCTCGGCAGCGACGGCAATCTCTACGGCGCGACTAGCATTGGCGGAACCGCGACGGCATGCAACACCCTCGGATGTGGCACCGTCTTCCAGTTGGCTCTGCCCGCAATGGCCGGAGAGGCGGGGACAGAGACCGTACTCTACTCATTTACTGGCGTGAATGGTGACGGGGTTGAACCCCTCTCGGGAGTCATCGTCGGCAAGAACGGTACTCTATACGGCACAACTATATTCGGAGGCACTCTGCCCGCCGACTCTGGCACGGTATATTGGCTAACCCCGCCTGCCACCTCGGGCGGAACCTGGACCGAGACGGTATTGCCGCTCTCAGGTTCAGAGACGGAGCCCGCCGCCGGGCTGACCTTTGGAACTGGGGTTCTTTACGGTGTCGGCGAAAGCGGCGGCGTCTTTCAGATTACGCCTTGAACTCGATTGACGATGCGTTTGGCGGCAAAGCGCGCGCAGTTTCGAACCCGTGGACGGCGGCGATAGCGCCGTCTGCGGATTTACCGTTCGCGCATTCGACTGATCTGCCATCCCAACGAACAGCGCGCTATAAATCCAAGCTGCAACTGCGCGTGAAGAAGCTCGCCACCGCAGAGCGGGTTCACCCCGTCAACCGCAAAATAAACTGCTCCATCACGATGCGGTCGTCCGGCCGGGCGCTGCGCAAATCCCGATCCGCCTCGAAGGTCAACTCCATCGCCCGCTCCAGTTGCGTCTTCGAAAACTTCGCCACCGTCTGAAATACCTGTTCCGCCCGCGAACCCCACATCTGCACGCCCATCTTCGCGAAATGTCCCTGGATCTGCTGTGGACTGCGCAAGCCCGCCTCTTTGGCCACCAGCGCCGCGCGAAACTGCGCCGACAAGAACGAAAGC
>JBEKTJ010000027.1:0-73655 GCA_049516155.1 Bryobacteraceae bacterium | reverse complement strand
CCGCTGCTGCGCCAACGGCGTTATCCGGAGGCGCGCCAATTGCTGCTGGAGTGCCGACAGCGATTCGAAGAAGCATCGTACCCCGCAGGGCTAGGAGGGGTGCTGAGCGCGCTCGCGGACCTGGAGGACAAGCTCGGCCATCCGGCGGAATCGATTCGCCACGAGCAGACTGCCTTGCGATTCAGGTACCTCGTCGGGGAGCCTGGCGATTGCGCCATTAGCCACTTCAACCTCGCCAATTGTTTTATGCGCGGTGGCGGCGATTCGCAGGAGGCTTTGGCCCACCGGTTGGCCTGCGCTGCCATCGAGTTTCAAACCAGCAGTGGGGGCTTGCGGATGACCTTAGGCGCCATGTCCGGGCATCTCGCGTCGTTTTCGCCCAACCCGCCGCCGCTGCCTGCCAGCTTCGATGAGCTTTGCGAGATTGTCGAACGCATCGAAGGCGTCCGGTTCCGCGACCTGTTCTCGCGCCTACCGACGGACAATGCCGCCACCGGAGACGAAGCCCTCCAAAAGGTGCTCGAACTTGCGCGGGCAGAAGAGGCCCCGGCACCGGGGATGCCGGAGGAGCTAAGGCAGTTCATCGAGCCACTCTTCGCCGCCAGAGCCGCCGGACAAGATACAGCGCCCCTTCTCGCGGCGCTACGCGAGCAACTCCTGTCGGCGGCCGGCCCAGACCAAGCGGGATCAGTCGACGCGTTGATAGCCCAAATTCGCCAGGCCTTAAATCGCCCCGAGGCTGATGGCGCGCAGGCGTAGCTACTCAGTCTCGCGAATATTCTGCAGGCGCGCCTTCAATTCCACGGGCAGCGTACTTTCTACTTCCGCCGTGATTAGGCCGGCGGCATCCATGCTTCGAATATGGACGCGGTCTTTGTCGCGATACGCACTCAGCTTCATGCGCACCAGATCAGCGACCGAAATGACGAAAACATCCTCGCCTAAAATGCTCTTCCTCTCCGGCTGAATGGCCGGGTTTGGCGTTGCCTGATTGGGGCGCACCTTTTCTCCGCTGAAGAGCAGGTGAACCGCATTTCTAGCGCTGTTGGTGTCGCCGTAGAGCAACATGTCCAGTCCGGCCGAGTGACGGAATCGGAAGCCGTGCCGGGCGGCGATCTCTTTGACCCTATCCAGGTCGGAGCGCCGAATCATCAGGTCTACATCCCGCGTCAGCGTGGTGTGTTCCGGATCGGCTTCCTCAACGTGCACCAGAACCGCCAATCCGCCGATCAGCTCGTGCGGCACGCCCTCCGCCATCAGTGGGCCGGCGATCTTGTGCAGCACACCGGCTAGGTCGAACAGGCGTTGTTCGAACATGACATTGACGGCTTCTCCACGATCCGCGGTTTCGTGGAGGAATTGGGGGAAAGTCTGCATTGTTGGACAGACCAGGAGGTCTGTCCTACTCCACCGTGACGTGCGTGCCCTTCGCCTCGTGCCGGGACAGGTTCCCGATGCGGTCGTCGATCACGCTGCGCACGCCCTTCAGAAACTCCACGCGCGCGTTGCGGAAATGGTCCGCGGTAGCGTCGGACCAGGCCTTCCGGAAGAACGGCTTCACATTCAGACAGTAGAAGCAGCCCGGAGCGTCAACGTTTGTTTTTTCGTCTGCCATAATCAATTCTCCCTCATTTCCACGGTCAATACCTTATTCTCCAACTTTGCGTGCGCGGGCGTTAGGGCCGCCATGGAAGTGGGCAGGCCGATGTGCCGGCGCAGCGTGCCAATCTGCACCACCAACTCGTCGCCCTTCTTGAACAGCCCCACTTCACCCTTCACGGCGAAGGGCAATTGCAACTGGACCTCGTAATGCCCATTGCGCTTGGTGAAGCTGTACGGCGCTTCGGTGCGCGTTACGGCCGCGGGGTCTTCGTTTTCGGCATACAGCGCGCGCGCCAATTCCTGCAGCCGCTCCGCTCCCAGCACTTCGTGCGTGAACAACGGCACGCGTTTTACGGGCACGGGCGCGAAGTAGGTGTCGATCTCCTCCAGCACCTGGTGCTGCGACGCGCGCCATTCGGCGAAGAAGGAATCCGTGATGGCCTCGGGCAGCACGCGGTTCACGATGATGCCATCCACCGTGAGGCCATGCAACGAGAAGTACACGAAGGCGCGCTGCGTCTCGCGCAACACCATCTTCTCCGGATTGGTGACCAGCCGCACGCTGGTGGTGCGCGGATTTTCCAGCAGTTCGTCGATGCCTTCCAGCTTGCCGAAGAGTTCCTGGATGTTGGCGAAGTAACTGTCGGTGGGCAGCTCGACTGGCGAAACGCGGTTGGCCAGCGGGCGCACGGCTTTCAGCACGGTACGCTGGAAAGGGAAGATGTGCTTCATGTACCAATCTAGGGTGGTGGGCATGCTGACGAAGCGCATGGACTCGGCGGTGGGCGCGCAGTCGAGCACGATCACGTCGTAGCGCTGCTCGCGCCGGAATTGGTTCACCCACATCATGGCGCTGAGCTCTTCCATGCCGGGCAGGATGGCCAGTTCTTCAGCTTCGACGTCGCTAATGCCCGTGGTACGCAGCACGGAAATCACGTAGGCGGAAATCTCGCGCCAATGCCGCTTGATCTCCTTCTGGATGTTGACTTCGTGAATGGCCAGCCTGTCGGCGATGGGGTATGGGTCGCCGGTTTTTTCGTGGAAGAGGCTGGTTTCGAGGTCGAAGGAATCGGCCAGGCTGTGCGCGGGGTCCACGCTCATCACGAGGGTGCGATAGCCCAGGCGCGCCAATTGCACGCCGGTGGCGGCAGCCAGGCTGGTCTTGCCCACGCCGCCTTTCCCGCTGAACAGCAAGATGCGCATATATAACTATGATAGCAACTGCGTTTGGAACCACGGATAAACACAGATGGACGCGGATCATGTGCGGAATCGGCGGCGCGTCATTTTCGCCGGTATCAAGCCACCGGCGCGAGACGGTTGGCGACGCAGGGTGACTGCCTGCGCCACCAAGTCCGCTGGCGGTTTCCCGGCAAGGCGAGAAGTTCCCGAGTGTGAAGAGGCACGAGCTTATCGATCACTTAGCGCGTCACGGCTGCTATCTGACTCGAGAGGGGCGCGCCGGATTTGCAATCAGCTTGGAATCGCGACGACGACGATTGGGATGCACCGAGTTGGCCGACGCCGGGGAGTACTGTGAAAGCATCGGAGATGCCGGCGTCCGCGCCCCTCTGCGCCCATTGCCTCTGCGGAATCGGGCGGCGTCAGCAGCGGTTGCATGCGTGGGCACACAACCACGCCGTCCTCCCGCGGACATCAGCGGCAGCAATGGGATCAGCGCGGGGATGTGGAGCAGGGGCATGCGCGGGGTGGCATACAATTCTATTTCCAGACATCCGTAGTCGTACAATGAGGGCAGCATGGATGCCCGCCCCGCCCTCTTCACACTGGCCCGCGTATTGCACGAGCACGGCCTCGAAGCCGTCTTGATCGGCAACGCGGCGGCATCTTTGCAAGGCGCTCCGGTTACCACGGTCGACTTCGATTTCCTTTTCCGAAAGACGCCCAACAATCTGCGCAAGCTGAAAGCAGTTGCCAGGAGCCTGGAAGCCACGTTTGTTGAGTCCCTACTATCCGGCGTCCGGCCTATTCCGCTTGATGCGCGACCAGGATCTATTGCAGGTCGATTTTCTGGGGCGGATCGACGGAATCCGTTCGCTCGACGGCTTGCGCCGCCGCGCCTCGCGAGTCGACCTGGACGGTTACGAACTCCTGGTGGCGAGCCTAGCCGACATCATTCGGAGTAAGCGGGCAGCCGGACGCCCGCGTAACCGGGCGGTCCTTGAGATACTGGAAAAGACCCTGCATGAAGCCACGAAAGCGTCGACTGACAAAGCATGAAGCGTTGAAGCGCGAAAGCGAGCGCGCGCTACTCGATCAGATCCGCCGCCACCTGGCGTTACCCATGGAGAAGCGCACGCACTTCCTGCGCAAGCGGATTGGATTTACCGCTTCCTGTTTATAACCCGGTCGGGGAGATCTTAGGTGGCTTGGTGGTCACGTTGGTCAAGGCCACTTGGGCTGCGCCGAAGGAGGAGAAGGCGATGTACGGAATGATCGGAAAAATGACGACCGCAGCCGGCAAGCGAGCGGAAGTGCTCTCTCTGTTGCTGCAAGCGGTAAAGGAAATGCCTGGGTGTCTGAGTTATGTGGTCGCCGAGGATTCCGCCGACGAAAATGGGATCTGGATCACGGAGGTTTGGGACAGCAAGGACAGTCACGACGCTTCCGTATCTTTACCGGAAGTCAAGAAAGCCATCGCGGCGGCGCGTCCGATGATCGCCGGGTTCAGCAACCAAACCGTCACGACCCCCGTTGGCGGATATGGGCTGCCGACGGCGAAAACCGCGCGGTGATTCGTTCTGGCTTTGGAGTAAATTGCCAGGCCGTCGTCTGCTGGCAATTGCGTCTACTGTTGTTGAATGGGGACTGGGCCCTGTTGGACCGCCTGCGCATGGTTTCCATGCTAACCACCTATCGCAGACCGCCCGCCGTTGACCTCCGTCGAATGGATCTGACACCCTATGAGATTCCGCAGCGATTGATGCGACAGCTCTTTGAGCTGGATGCCGACTACGCGGAGGCCCTCTGGGCTCTGGATCAAGCTCCCGGCGCCCTGGATGTCAAGTCATCCTCCGCGATATGCTGGCCGCTCTGGAACGGTTACCGGCGCCCTCCACGCGATTCAAGAAGAATTACAACATGGTCCCAGGCCGCGATCCCCAGAACGGTTAAGCACCCGACACGGCAGAGCAGCTTGATTCGCGGCAGTAAAAGGTGAGATGCTTTGAGATCAATGCGTGTACAAAGTTTCCGCAACCCACTATAAGATGTGCGGGATCCCGTGTGTGGATTTGCGTGTGCGAGGTGAAGCGAAAGTCCAAGGTTGGCGGCCCACGGAGATGGCGTGAAAGAGCGACACTGGAATAGCCTGGTGGGGGCGCTTCGGCACGGCCAATGCGTCCTAGTGCTGGGTTCCGAGATTCCGACGCGAATCTCTCCCACAGGGCTGGACACTGCCGCCGGAGCCAGTACCAGGGCTGACGATATAAGCCTCATGGAAGCGCTCAGACGCCAACTCGTTCGCGAACTCGAAGAGGACGGCCGAATCCCTTGCGGAAAAACTCTGGCGGCACTCTCCCAGCAGTACCAGGACACCGAGGGATTTGGGCCCACGGCCCTTCGAGCTACGGCGGAGAAGTTTTATCAATCGCACGCATACGGTCCGTCCGCCGTGCATGCAACGATAGCATCGCTTCCGTTCACCCTGATTTTGACCACATGCCAGGACGCGCTGTTGAGCCAGGCGCTTCGGGCGGCGGGGAAAACGCCGGTCTCACAACGCTATCACCTACGTGGCGATAAAACAGATAATCCCGAGTTTCCGTTGTCCGGCTCTCCCATGTCGCCGGTAGTCTTCCATCTGTTTGGCAACGCCGAAGAGCCATCCTCTCTCGTGCTCAGCGAGAACGATATCCTCGATTTTCTGATAGCAGTGGTCGCCGAGCGGCCACCTCTGCCTAACAGCCTATTGCGTGCCATCAAACGAGTGGGCCAGAACTTCGTCTTCGTGGGTTTTGGCATCAGGCAATGGGACCTACGTATTCTGTTGAAAGTGCTGCTGCGCGCTTTGGAACTGGACCGAAGCGGGCCGGCAATTGCAGCCGAGCCGCTTAGTGGCCTATTGCAGCCTGATCGCGAGGAGATGATTCTTTTTTATCAGCGCGGAACGCGTGTCGAACTGGAGGATAAAGAGGCCACCGCTTTCCTGGCGGAACTTTGCCAAAGACTGGAGGCGGATGGCGGGTTCGCTGGGCAGGTGGCGCCGTCGGGCCCGCGTCCCCATGTATTCATCAGCTATGCGCGTGAGGATGCGGATAGGAGAGCTGGCACGATCAAAGGTTCCTCTCGCGTCCACGCGTTGATGCGAAAAGGCGCTCTCGCTACCTTATGTGCCGAGCCCAAAAATCTGTTTGTGGTTCCTGGCGAGAACAGCCCGTAACGCCGAGAATGAGGATGAGGATTCGGATACGTTGTGGAAAATTGCGGACGAACGGGCCCGCGGCCCGATTACGCAGCCGGGGTCAGCGTGACAATGCGCGTCATTTTACCCGCTATGCTGGGGACAGCCCCACCATTGACGCCAGTGCGCGGTTACGGTCACGCATGCGCCCAAAGGCTGAAGGCCGTGGCGCCTTGCTACAATCCGAAGATGCCCAACGAAACATACGCCCTCTTCGACACCAGCGAGGGCCAGTTCAAAGTGAAGCTCTTCGCCGACAAAGCTCCGCGCACGGTGGAGAACTTCGTCTCGCTCGCCGATGGCACGAAAACCGGCAAGCCCTTTTACGACGGCACCATCTTTCACCGCGTGATCCCCGATTTCATGATCCAGGGCGGCGATCCCGAAGGCACCGGCCGCGGCGGGCCGGGCTACAAGTTTGCCGACGAATTTCATCCCACGTTGAAGCACACCAAGCACGGCTTCCTGTCCATGGCCAATGCCGGACCCAACACCAACGGCAGCCAGTTCTTTGTGACCGTGGCCGCCACGCCTTGGCTCGACAACCGGCACACCATTTTCGGCGAGGTGACGGAAGGCTATGACGTGGTGAAGAAGATCTCCGAAGCGCCGCGCGACAAACAGGACCGGCCGCTTAAGGAAGTGCGCGTTAAATCCGTCAAGATCGAGAGGAGCTAAGCCATGAGACGCATGCTGCTGTTGCTGGCGTTCTGTGCAGCCGCCTTCGCGCAGGATGGATTCCAGCCGCTGTTCAACGGCAAAAACCTGGACGGTTGGGACGGCGATCCGCGCATGTGGAGCGTGCGCGACGGCATGATCGTGGGCCATACGGAAGGCGTCACCATGACCGACAATTCGTTCCTCATCAGCAAGCAGCCGTATCGCAACTTCATCCTGCGCGCGGAGATGAAGCTGCGCAACCACAACAGCGGTATCCAGTTTCGCAGCGAGGCGCTGGACAACTGGGTGGTGCGCGGATATCAGGCGGACGCGGCGCAGGATAATTACTGGGGCAACATCTACGAGGAAAAAGGCCGCGGCACGCTGGTGGATGGCTGGAAAGGCAAGGCGGAGACGGTAGTCAAGCTGCAAGACTGGAACGATTACGAAATCCTCTCCGACGGCGACCACATCAAGCTGACGCTCAACGGCCTGGTGACGGCCGACCTGCACGATTCGGCGCGCCTGGAAGGCATTATCGCGTTCCAGTTGCATCGCGGTCCGCCCATGGAAGTGTATTTCCGCAATGTGCGGATCAAGATTCTGCCGTAAGGACGCGCGCCCTTTGCGACTGGCGATCTTCGGCGGCACCTTCGATCCGATTCACAATGCGCATTTGGCGGTGGCGCGCGAAGCCGCCGCGCGCTTCCAACTCGACCGTGTGTGGCTGGTGCCCGCCGAAAGGCCGCCGCACAAGCAGGGCGTCACGCATGCGCCTTATGCCGACCGCTTCGCGATGGTCGAGTTAGCCTGCCGCGACGAGCCAAAGTTCGAAGCCTCACGGCTGGAACAGGGAACCGCCAGCAGCTATTCAATCGACACCATCGAGAAAGTGCGCGCGCGCCTGGATCCAGCGGACAAGCTGTTCTTCGTGATTGGCGCGGATGCGTTTGCGGAGATCGAGAGCTGGCGCCGCTGGCAGGACGTGATCCGGGCGGTGGAGTTCATTGTGGTCAGCCGGCCGGGCCATCGCTACGATATCCCGGCGGAGGCCAGCGTACACCGGTTGGAGGCCGTGGATCTGCCGGTCTCGTCTTCGGAAATCCGGCGCAAGCTGGCGGCGGGCGACGATCGCGTGGAAGTGCCCGCCGCGGTGCTGGATTATATACGCGCGCGGGGGCTTTATCGCGGATGAGTTAAGGGGCGATCTTGAACACTATCCCGCAGCCGAACGGGCATCCGCTGTTGGTGATGCCGCCGCCGACTGCGGTGCCGTATAGATTGCCCGACGAGTCTCGCAGCAGACCTGCCAGGGGTTGCAATCCGTCCGTTCCGCCCGTGAAAGTGTGCAGCACGGTCTCCGTGCCGGTCGAGCTCAGCTTGAACACCACGCCATCGCCTGAGAAACCGCTGCCGGTACCACCGGCCTGAGTGGTGCCGTACAGATTGCCTTCCGAGTCTTGGACCAGCCCCGCGGCGGGATACCCCCCGTCCGCACCGCCTGTAAAGGTGTATAGGACGGTCTCCGTGCCGGCTGTATCCAGCTTGAACACGACGCCGAAGCCCGCACTCCCCGCAGCGATGCCGGCCCACGTAGTGGTGCCGTAGAGATTGCCTGCCGAGTCTTCTATTAGACTTGCGTACGGCATGCCCCCGTCCGCTCCGCCGGTGAAACTATATAGGACCGTCTCCGTGCCAGCCGTATCGATCTTATACACGGTTCCCCAGCCCATCGCGCCGCCGCCTGGGGTGGTGCCATAGAGATTGCCTGCCGAGTCCCGAATCAGCCCTGCGGCGGGGGCCGACCCGTCCGGGACTCCTGCAAAAGTATGCAGCATCGTCTCGCCGGTGCTGTTCAGCTTGAACGCTATGCCCACGTTCGATAATCCACCCTCCGTCGCTGTGCCATAGAGATTGCCCGCCGAGTCCGCAGCCAGGCCTGCGACGGGAAAGCCGCCGTCACCTCCCCTGTCCCTGAAACTATGCAATACCGTTTCCGTACCGCCGGTATCCAGCTTGAACACAGTGCCATAGAAATCTCCGCCGTTCACGGTTGTGCCGAAGAGATTGCCCGCCGCGTCCCGAATCAGACCGGCGACGGGATTCGCCCCGTCCAGCCCCCCGGTGAAACTATAGAGCACACTCTCGCCGGTCGTATCCAGCTTGAATACCGTTCCATAGCCGTAGGCGCCGCCGCCCTGAGTGGTTCCGGCCAGTCCCCCGGCGCCATGTCCGATCAGGCCTGCCGCCGGGCTGGCGCCATCCGGAGTTCCCGTGAAACGGTGTAACACGGTATAGGTCTGCGCCTGCGCCGACAGTGTCCCGAGCGCCGCCGCCACCAGCATCGTCCCTAAAGCCTGCGCACCGCTCGCGCCCAGCCAGTGGACCGCGGAAATGCGGTGCAGGTTTTGTCCAGTCGTGGTCATACGCCTCCTTACCACACGCCCCCATTTTCGAGCATGCGTCAGAAGTCAGAAGATTAGCATGCTTTTTTCGCGGCTTCCAGAGAAATCTCGGACGACGGTACTAGAGGAGGCAATCCACTACTTCGGCTGGAAGCCCACTAGCGAAACGACCACGCCAAGTTCCCGCGTGTCTGGCGGGCTGGCTGGTACAGTCTTGTCCAGTGAAAAATCCACCCGAGCCTGATCGCCTACCAGCAGGTTGGCTGGAACGTCGCGGCTGTATGTAAAGTTACCTGCCTGCTTGTAAGTCTCTGGAGTAAGAGCCGTGCCGTTTACGTATGCGGAGAGCGATACGGATCGCATCTTCGAGATAGCTCCGGGCGGAATTGCGAATTTGAGTTGCAGGACGGCGCCGTTCGTCGCGGCCGTGCGCGGCGGGCGCAATATTACGGAGAATTTACCAGCGGTCCAACGCCATGCGTTTTGTTCGACGCCGTAGAATCCGCCGATCAACTGTACGGCGGCACTCGGATCCGATGTGGCTACCACGCTCGCCAGCGCCGGCGACTCTTCCACCGTCCGGACCGTTACGCGCCTATGCCGTTTGCACGCCGTGGGCGCGAGGGCCAGGCTCAACACCAGGATCGCGGCCGCGGGGAACTGCCTGCTCCGGCCCGAAAAGGAAATGTTCATCAGTCTCCGCTCTTCTCCACTTGTACGAGGCAACTGAACAGTGTGGGCCCGCCGCCCTTGTCGGTGAGCCGCTCGGAGGTGAGCGCATTCACGCTCCGGCGGTCGGGCGCCATTCTGGCCCAGCGCACGGCCGGCACGCAGACCACTCCCCGCCGCACCACCCCGTCAACTTGCGCCCGCAGCAGGCAGGCCCCGCGGTCATTGTAGACGCGCACCTGATCGCCCGTCTCGATTCCGCGCGCCGCGGCATCGGCTGCTTCAATGTGCAGCGTGGCCGTGGCCGCGTCGTTTTCCGGGCGGTTGCCGAAAGTCGAGTTCATGGTGTCGTCGTGTTTGGGCGAGATTAATTCCAGCGGGAAGCGCGCCCGCAGGCTCTGGTCACCGAAGCGGGATTCGACCGGCGGCGTGTACGCGATGGACTCCGCATGGAACTCGCATTTGCCGGAAGTCGTGCCGAAGCCTCCATTGGCGAACGGCAGGAAGGGATCGCCCGCGGGCGCGACCCGCAGCCGCACGAAATGCTCTCGGTCCAGATCCTCCAGGGTGATTCCGCGCACGAACGGATGCTGGGAATCGAGCAGCGTGCGGATCATGTCGTCGTTCGAATCGCCGAAGCAAGCGTCGTCAAAGCCCATGCGCTGGGCTAGCTCCCGAAAGACCTCTACATTGGATTTGGTTTCGCCCGGAGGCGCCAACGCGGGCCGCGCCAATTGCAGGTAATAGTGGCCGTAAGCGAAATAAAGATCGGTGTGCTCCAGGAAGGTGGTCGCCGGCAGCACGAAGTCGGCATAATCGGCTGTGTCGTTCTGAAACTGTTCCAACACTACGGTGAAAAGGTCGGTGCGCTGCAGGCCACGCCGCACCGAATTCTGGTTCGGCGCAATGGCGGCGGGGTTCGAATTGTAGACCACCAGGGCCTTAACCGGAGGATTGGCGACTTCGTTCAACGCTTGGCCCAGCGACGACATGTTTATTATGCGCGCCTCGCGGCCCAGTGCGCGCCATTGCAGATCCGCGCGTTCCAGGCCGGTTCTGTTCAGGTGAAACGCTTGCGAAGTGGAGAGCTGCAAGCCGCCGCCCACGTCTTTCCAGGAGCCGGTCAGCGCGGGCAACAGGGCAATGGTGCGCACCGCCATCGCGCCACGGTCGCTGCGCTGCACGCCGTAGTTCAGCCGGATGGCGGCCGGACGCGTGGTGGCGTATTCGCGCGCCAGTGCCACGATGTCGTCTTTCGGGATGCCGGTCAGCGCCGCGGCGCGCTCGGGAGGATATTCTTCGACCCGCTCGGCGAGTTCCGCGAATCCCGCGGTATGCGCGGCGATGTAACCGGAGTCGTAAAGCTTCTCGCCCACGATGACGTGCATCATGCCCAGCGCCAGCGCCGTATCGCTGCCGGGATTGATGAAGAAGTGGTTGTCCGCGGCCGCGCCGGTGCGATTGCGGCGCGGGTCGATGGTGTAGAATCTGGCGCCATTGCGGCGCGCCTCCACGATGAACGGCCACAGATGCACGTTGGTGCCGAGCACGTTCGCGCCCCAGGCGATAATCAACTTGGAGTGCCGGAACTGCTCGGGCTCGGTGCCGTAGCGAAAGCCGAGAGCGTCGATCAGCCCGGCGCCGCCCGCCGACGAACAGATGGTGCGGTCGAGGCGCGATGCGCCTAGCCGGTGGAAGAAACGCCGGTCCATGCCCGAGCCGTTCAGCATTCCCATGGTGCCCGCATAGCTGTAGGGCAGAACGGCCTCGGGTCCGAATTCCGCGGCGATGGCTTTCAGGCGCGCGGCGATTTCGTCCAGGGCCTCGTTCCAACTTACGCGCAGGAAGCGTCCTTCGCCCTTGGCGCCGGCTCGGCGGAGGGGGTGAAGCAGACGGCTGGGCGCGTACTCGCGTTCCAGATACCGCGCTACTTTGCCGCACAGGAATCCGCGGGTTACGGGATGCGCCGGATCGCCTCGTAATCGGGTAGCTTTGCCGTCGCCGTCGATGGTGACCAGCACGGCGCAAGCATCCGGGCAGTCCAAGGCGCACACGGAATGGCGGACTTCAGGCACTTATAGGTGGATTATACCAATGGCCGCCGAAAAGTCGAAGTCCGGTGGCCGCATCTTGACATCACTGCATCAGTGCATCAAGGTGTAATCATGCGGACCACGGTAACGCTGGATGACGACGTGTATGATGCCGCCATGCATTTGGCGAACGTGTCCGGGGAGCGCCTTGGCCGGGTCTTATCGAAACTCGCCCGCCGTGGCTTGGCCCCGCCGCAAGCGCGATCGCCGAAAAAACGCTCCCGCCGATTTCCCGCTTTTGAGGTGCCCGCAGACGCCCCAATCATTCCGGCATCCCGGGTGCAGCTTGTAATCGACGATGAAGGCTACGTCTGACCTTTTCCTTCTCTAGACGTCAACGTCCTGCCCAACTGGCCCAGGTTGGCGGAAGGCAGGCGGTTTCGCCTGCCGGCACTACCACTGCGGGCTGCCGGGCTCGGACGGGCGAGCTATGGCGGGCCCAGGTTCTCATACCACTTCAGATCCGCGGTGGCTGCCCCGATGCAAGCGATATCCGGGCGTCCGTCGCCGTTCAAGTCCGCGATGGCGCAGGCTGCGGCCGCGATGCGGTTGTCCAGCACCGTTTTCGTCCAGGCGGCGCCGCCGTCTATCGCGTAGTAGACATTCACGCCCTTGCCGCGATAGCCGGCAATTACTTCATCGGCCCCATCGCCGTTTAGATCGGCAGCCAGAATCGTGTGGCCGTCGGCGAGCGTATCGTCGATCACGTGCCGCTGCCACGTTTCGGCGCTTTCCCGGTAAATAGCGACTTCATTGCCGTGCCACGGCTCGATAGTGGCGAGAAAACGCCGTTTACCCAGGTGGCCCACAGTTATGTCGCTCGATCCGGATTTGGGCCACGGCGCAGGGTCGCCCTTGGAGATTTCCGTGCGGCTCCAACGCCCGTCGCCACCGAGTTTATACAGATGAATGCCGGTGAAGCCGGCGGTCAGGATTTCGTCGCGACCGTCGCCAACCCAATCCACGATGTAGATGCCATGGACCACGCCCTCATCCTCTTCCGAGATCGTTTCGCGTTTCCATTCGCCCGGACGGTAGAACACCAGCGGCGTGTGTATGTGGTCCTCGGGCCGCGCGGCGGTCGCGCCCGTCAGGGGCTGGTTCACCAGCACCTTTTTGCCGCTGCCATCGATATCGGCCCAACGCAGGCGGTGTGAAGTAGGCAGCCGGTCGATCTCCCGGATACTCCAGGGCTGGCGCGGGTCTCCATTGTGGCGCAGCACGGATACGATACCGGCGCTCTTCGTTGCGTTCATGGAAAAGCCGGACGCCAGCACGATCTCGGGAATACCGTCGCCATCCACATCCCAGGCGGCGAGGTTGATCATGCCGGTGAGATTCGAGGCGATGACGTGGCGCTGCCAGCCGGGATTTTCGAACCAGACCAACTCGGTCATGCCGCTGGCGAGCGCCACCAGATCGACCTTGCCGTCGTGATTCATGTCCACGGCGACAACCTGGTAGCCGCCGGTTAGGCCGGTGGCGACCGTGTGCTCGGCAAAACGCACGGGAGGCGCGGCAGATAGGGCGGTGCAGATGAGAATCCAGGAGATGTGCCGCACGCACCAAGTATAGAATAGACGGCGCGCACGGTGGCCCAACCTACACCGGGACGCGCTTAAACGAGAGGATCTTCCCCGTAAACACCTGCACTGGCTCACCGTCCTGGTTCAACGTGGTGTTGCGCACTTTTACCAGGGCCTGGTTCGGTTTCGATCGCGATGGTATTATTTCGACAATTTCGCTTTCGACGCGAAGCGTATCTCCGGCACGCGTGGGACGCGGCCAGGCGATCTCGCCGCCCACCCCGATGATACCCGCGGCGAATGGCACTCCCCCGGCGACCATCAGCCGCATGGTGATGGCGGCGGTGTGCCAACCGCTGGCGGCCAATCCCCCAAAGATGCTCGCCTGGCCGGCCGCTGCATCCAGGTGGAAAGGCTGCGGATCGAATTCCGCCGCGAACGCCTTGATATGGCGCTCGTCTATCCGATACGACCCGGAGGTGAACCGCTGCCCGACGTGCAGATCCTCCAGATATAATGGCCGGGGTGTTTCGCTTGCATGATCCATCGAACAAATTTATCTCGATTCGCGGCCTCGCCGTAGCCCTGACCGCCGTCGGCCTGTGCGTTCGCATCCTCCCGGCGGCTGTACCTTTCTATTTCGGTATCTGGAAGATCGCATCGGCGGTGGTAGCGCCTTGGGCCGGCGCAGCGCCGCCGGACCCATCGGAAATGAAATCGCTGGTCGGCAAAACCGTCGCGATCGAGTCCAAGGAAATCGCCGGACGGGGAACGTTAGCCTGCAAGGGACCGGTATATCGAGTCAAGTATTACCCCCCCGACTGGCTGTTTCAGGGCGCGTTCGCGGAGATGCACGTGCGCGGCAATGCAGCTGACGCTGCCGAGCTTGCGGGTAAGCTTGGATTTCACGGATCATCGTGGAAGACGTTGGAGACCGGTTGCGCCAACGGAATCGACTTCCATTTCATGGAGGCCGCTACCGCGGCAATTGGCCTGAACGATTACGTGTACACGCTGAAGAAGCGGTAGGACCGAAACAAGCCGCCGGTCCGGCAGTTTGCCCCCACCGCCACATTTGGACAACGGCCTGCGTTATACTATAGGAGCATTTTGACTCTCATCTTCGTGTCGGGACAGGTCTAAGGGGGGCTGCGTGAGTTGGCCGCAACCCCCTTTTGTGTTTGTAGCGCCGCGTCGCGAGAGATTTAATCTGCAACTATCGGAAGAGGAAACATCGATGAGAGAAAAAGGTACAGTGAAGTGGTTTAATGCGGCCAAAGGATACGGCTTCATCCAAAGGGAAAACGGAGAAGACGTCTTCGTGCATTTCTCGGCCATCCAGACGGAAGGTTATCGCAGCCTGGATGAAGGCGCCAGTGTGGAGTTCGAGGTAACGCGCGGTCCGAAGGGGCTGCAGGCGGCCAACGTCACGGCCGGCTAGAAGCAGATGCGGGCGGGGCCGCCCGCGAAACGGAAAACATCCGGGCAGCCCCCCGCCGGCGAATCCCCCGCGGAGGTCTATGAGCAAAGAAGACAATATCGAAGTAACGGGTACGGTTTTAGAGAAGTTCCCAAGCGGCAAATTCAGCGTACAGATCGACCATGACCGCGTGGTGCTGGCGCATCTGGCGGGCCGGCTTCGCCGCAACCGCATTCGCGTGCTGGCAGGCGACAAGGTCACCCTGGAGTTGTCCCCCTACGACCTGACTAAGGGCCGCATCACCTTCCGCCACAGGTAAAATCCCTCCACCACCCGGCTAATATTCGTATTTCTGTACGCCGCATGACACATGTTGCCGTTCGTTCCATGATAAAAGAAGAATTCGGCGTCCTTCGGGCACTACCATAACAGGCCGGTCACAGCTCGTAGCGAAGGGCCCTGAGAAACTACCGCTTGATCGGCGAACTTGGTCGCTGTTAACGTGGTAGAGGCAGCCAAATGAACGATGAGTCGATTCCTGAGGAGCGCGCCCGGCGCGCCAAAGGCCGGCAGCGCCGTATGATCAAGGCGGAGGCTCCCGCAGAGCGCGGCAAGAGCAGCCAGTCGTCCGGCCGGTCGCGCAAGACGGCGCCGGATCCCGCTGAAAACCTGATCGCCGTCTTATCCCAAAAAGTCGTGGGGCAACCCGGGGCCACTCGGGTGATCGTCCCCTACATCCAGATGTATCAGGCGGGACTCGCTCCGGAAGGCAGGCCAGTCGGCGTTTTTCTGTTGCTGGGACCCACCGGCACCGGCAAGACCAAGACCGTCGAAGCTCTGGCAGACGTCCTGCATGGCTCGGAGAAGAACGTTCTTAAAATCGACTGCGGCGAATTTCAGATGGAGCACGAGGTAGCCAAGCTGATCGGCGCCCCCCCCGGCTACCTAGGGCACCGCGAAACGCAGCCCATGCTTACCCAGCAGAAGCTGAACGGCGTCACCACCGAGAAGTGCAATCTGTCCTTGGTGTTGTTCGACGAAATCGAGAAGGCCGCGCCGTCCATGACCCGCCTGCTGCTCGGCGTGTTGGACAAAGGGATTCTGCGGCTGGGCGACAACACCATCGTCAATTTCGAGAAAAGCCTGGTGTTTCTAACCAGCAATCTGGGCGCGCGCGAGATGTTGCGCGAGATCAACCCCGATTTCGGTTTTCAATCCGTGAAATCGCCGGACCGCACCGATCTGACCGGCAAACTGCAAAACATCGCGCTGGCGTCCGTGCGGAAGCGCTTCTCGCCGGAATTCGTCAACCGCATCGATTGCATCATCACCTACCAGCCGCTCACGGCGGAATCGCTCTCCACCATCCTCGACCAGCAGATCGCCGATTTGCAGAACCACGTCAACACGCGGTTGGGTGCGCGGTCGTTCACGTTGGAAGTGCCTTTTGAATCCCGCCGGTTTCTGCTGCAAAAAGGAACCAGTTCCGAATATGGCGCCCGTGAACTGAACCGCACAATTCACCGCCATCTGACCCAGCCCTTGGCCACCCTGGTCGCCACATCTCAAGTCAGTCCGGGCGCCTGCGTGCGGGTGGACTTGGCGGACGATGGCGAGAGCCTCCGCATCCATTCGCTCGAAGGCGACAATGCCCGCCCGCCGCAACACCCTACCGTGCTGCTAGTGGACGATAACCGCGATCTGCTGCATTTCCTGGAGCGGCTGATGGCGGATGCGGGATGGAAGCTGCTCACCGCGGAATCCGCCGCCGAAGCCCGCAAGCTGGTCGCCGCCGAGAAGCCCAATGCCGCCTTGCTCGACTACATGCTGCCGGATGGCAACGGGGTGGAGTTGGGCGTCGAGTTCCTGCAGACACAGCCGCGTATGCTCGTGATCATGATGACGGGCACCATCCTCCCGGCGGAAGAGGAAGCCTTATGCGAAGAGCACAACTTCCCGGTGCTCCGTAAACCGTTTCTGGCCTCCGACGTGATGAACCAGATTCGCAGCCGTCTGACCGCCACCGCCGCTACTCGGGGCGGCGCATAGGCAGCTTCGCGACGACCATCGCCGCTTCGGCCGGCTTGCCCGAATAAGCCACGATCCGCGTGCCCTTCGGCAGCCGCACCGGATGCAGGAAGTAATAAGTACGCTCCCACTCCGGGCGCCAGTTACGAATCCAGATAAGCCGTTCGACGGCGCCATCCGGTTGGTAAGCGGTCACTTCCAGCGACTCGCCCGCCGCCAGCCTCACCGGACGCAGGCCGGACAATTCGGCGGAAGCGGAAAGCGTCAACCCCACGCCGCTCGTGACAGTCAGTTCGCGAGCCGCCGGCGGCGGCCGTTTCTCCGCGGTGAAATGCGGGACCGGAGGTAAGTACATATCGTCCCCCTTGGGCGCGCCGCCCTCCACCCAGTTCACGATCATATCGATTTCTATCTGCGACAAACTGGGGTCGCCGCGAAACTGTCCCACGCCTTTCACGGCACCCCATGGCGGCATGCGCCGTGCCAGCACCTCATCCCGGATGGCCTTACCCCACGGACGCGCGTCATCATAGGCCTCGAGCGACATGGCCACGCCGCCCTCGCGATGGCAGCTCACGCACTGCCGGTTCACGATTCGCGAGATCTCCTGCGTCCAAAGCAGCTTGGTGGTGATTGTGTCATGCGCGGAAGCGGCGGGGGCAAACAAAAACGCCGAGAGCGGTATCAGAAGGCGTCCCCAGGAGTGGGGACGCGGCACGCAGAGTGCGTGCGCCACGGTCATACCGTTTCCCCCCGTACAAGATCCGCGTACGTCTCCCGCGCCCGAATCGTGCGGAACGTATCGCCCTCCACCAGGATTTCCGGCGCCCGCGTCCGCGAATTGTAATTCGACGAGAGCACGAATCCGTACGCCCCGGCAGTCTCCACAGCCAGGTAATCGCCCGGCGCGGCATTGGCCATCTTGCGCCCGCGCGCCAGAAAATCGCCGGTCTCGCACACAGGACCTACCACGTCCGCGACGATCTCCGGCCGCGCCGTCTTGCGCAGCGGAATAATCTCGTGATGCGAGCGGTAGAGGGCGGGCCGGATCAGATCGTTCATGGCGGCATCCACGATCGCGAATTCTTTCCCAGCGCTCTTCTTGCGGTAGAGCACGCGCGTTAGCAGCACGCCTGCCGGGCCCACGATGGAGCGCCCCGGCTCGATCGCCACCCGCAACCCGCGGCCATCCAGCTTCGCCCGCACCTGCGCGATGAAACCGCGGATCGCGGGCGCCTGCTCGTGCGCCTGATATGCCACGCCTAATCCGCCGCCCAGGTCGATCGTCCCTATGTCGAAACCGCGGGCGCGAAGCCGTTCCACCAACGCTAGGACCCGGTCTATAGCTTCCAGTATCGGGTTGGTGTCCATCAACTGCGACCCGATGTGGCAGCTTACTCCTTCGGCCGCCAGGTTCGGCAAGTCTCGCGTACGTTCGTACACGGATTCTGCGTCCGCGATATCGATGCCGAATTTGTGCTCCCGCAGGCCGGTCGAAATGTACGGATGGGTGGAGGCATCCACGTCGGGGTTCACGCGGATGGCGAAGCCGGCTTTCATACCGCGCCGCGCAGCCAGCGCATCGATCAGCGCTAGCTCCGGCTCTGACTCGCAATTGAACATGTGGATGCCGCTTTCCAGCGCGCAGTCCACCTCGCTCGCCGTCTTCCCAACGCCCGAAAAGACAACGCGCGCCGGATCGCCGCCGGCTTGCAGCACGCGATAGAGTTCGCCGCCCGAAACGATATCGAACCCCGCGCCGGCCTTGGCGAGCAACGCCAGAATGCCCAGCGACGAATTGGCTTTCACCGCATAGCAGACGGTGTGCGGCAAATCGCCCAAAGCTTCGTCGTAGGCCCGGTAATTCTCCAGAATCGCTGCGCTTGAATAGACGTAGCACGGTGTGCCCGCCTGCTGCGCGATATCCACCAGCGGCACGTCCTCGCAATAAAGATCCTGATTGGAGTAGTGAAACATCGGCGGCTAAGACGGCGCCAAACACATATTGGCCGCAGATGAACGCAGATGAACGCGGATAAGAAAAAGCATCATTTCACCTTCAGCACCAGTAGCGTCTGGTCGTCGAATGGCGTGGTGTTGAACCGGTCCAGATCCGCCAGAATCTCCGCTACGATCGCTTCCGCCGGTTGGTCGCAGGTGCGCAACACCACCTGCGATAGCCGGTGCCGGCCATAATCGCGTCCCTCGGGACTCAAGTGATCGGTCACGCCATCGGAGTAGAGCACCATGGTGTCGCCGCGATGCGCCTGAAACACCACCTCCTCGTATTCGCGCTCATCCAACAACCCCAACGGCACGCCCTCGACGCGCGGCTTCAGGATTTCGCGGTTGCGGCACACCAGCGGCGGATTGCTACCCGCGTTGGCCATCACGAACTGCCGGATGGCGGGGCTCCACAGCATCACCAGCAGGGTCACATAGCGCGCTTCGACTTTGCGCTCGATCAGCGCCTCATTCAGCGCGCGCATCAGTTGCCGCGGGTCGGTCCGGCGCGGCGCCAGCGACCGCAACAAGCCACTGACCAGCGCGCCGTAGAGGGCCGCCGCCGCGCCCTTGCCGCTCACATCGCCGAAGGCCAGCACCGCGCGATGGTCCTGCGCCTCGAAGAAGTCGTAGATGTCCCCGCTGATGCCGCGCGCCGGACGCAGTCCGGCGGCCAACTCCAGGCCTTGGAAGCCCGGATCTCCGGTGGGCAGCATGACGCTCTGCAATTCGCGCGCGGCCTGCAGGTCTTCCTCCATGCGCCGCTCGCGATTGGCCAGCTCTTCGTACAGCCGCGCGTTCTCGACCGAACTGGCGATCTGCGGCGCGAGCAGCATCAACATGCGCACGTGATCGTCGGTGAAGAATCCCACGTGCTCGCTTTCCAGGTCCATTACGCCCGAAACCCGATCCAACGTCATCAGCGGGATAGCCACCTCCGAGCGAATGCCCGGATGCGAGGCGATATAGCGCGCATCCTGGTTGGTATCCTGCACACGCACAGGCGCACGTTGTTCCACGGCAGCGCCGGTAATTCCCTTCCCCAGCGGGATATTATCCAAATCCACGCGCTGGTCGTAACGGATGCTGAAACGGTGCCGCAATACTTTGCGTTCGGCATCCACCAACAGGATGTTGAACGCGTCGTAATTGATCAGGCCGCGCACGGTGCTGGCGATCTTGTTCAGCAGCTCATCCACATCCAGGATCGACGAGAATTCCTGCGAGATGGAGGCCAGCGCCTTCAACGTGCGGTTCTGCCGATCGACGCGCCAGTAAAGCCGCGCGTTATCGATGGCGATAGCCACGCGCGCCGCAATCAGCCGCAATAGGGCGCGGTCGTGTTCAGTGTAGGCGTTGGGCCGCGTCGACTGCATGTCGATCACGCCGACCAGTTTGCGACGCGCGATCATGGGTACAGCCAGTTCCGTGCGCACCGCTTCCACGGCGTTGAGATAGCGCGGGTCGCTTCGGACGTCCGCCACCAGCACCGGCTCGCGCGTGAGGGCGGCCGCGCCAGTAATGCCCTCGCCCAGGGGGATCGACCAGTTCTGCACCACCTCTTCGCGATGGCCCAGCGCATAGCGGATGCGCAGTTCACGGCGCTTCTCGCTGTATAAAAGGATGGCCAGCAGTTCGCCGGGGATCACACGCTTGACGATTTCGGAAACGTTGGCCAGCAGTTCGTCGAGATCCAGCGTCTGCGATGTGACCGTCGATACTTCCAGCAGGAAATCCAAGAGTTCGGATCGCTCACGAAACCGTACGGCTTTGCGCGTGGCTGTCATTTTCCCACCGCCTCCACGATCTTCACGCTGGCGCTGGCACCCACGCGGCTAGCCCCCGCCGCCACCATGGCACGGAAATCGTCCAACGTGCGAATGCCGCCCGCCGCCTTCACGCCCATGCGCGACCCGACGGCGTGCCGCATCAGTACGATGTCCTGCACGGTCGCGCCCGCCGGTCCGAAACCCGTCGACGTCTTCACGAAATCGGCGCCCGCCGCCTGCGCCAGTCCGCAAGCCGAGATCTTCTGTGCGTCATCCAGCAGGGCCGTCTCCAGAATGACTTTTACAATAGCGTTGGCATCGTGGCACACCCGCGTCACAGCTTGGATATCGAGCTTCACAGTGTCGAAATCGCCCGAGCGCAAAGCGCCTACGTTGATCACCATATCGATCTCGCGCGCACCCGCGCGCAGGGCCGCCGCCGCTTCGGCGACCTTCGCTTCGGTCGACGTCGCGCCCAGGGGAAACCCCGCCACGGTACAAACTTTCACGGCCGTTCCAGCCAACTCGCTGGCGGCCAGCGGTACCCAATAGGGATTGATACAAACCGTGGCGAAGCCATATTGCCGCGCCTCAGCGCACAGCTTGACGATATCCGCGCGCGTCGCTTCCGGGCGCAGCATGGTGTGATCGATCAGCGAAGCAATCGGCCCCCCGGTTGGGCAGCGCCATGCGCGGTCTTCGGCGGGCTTACCGTCAGGGGGCGGTTGCGCCACCCGGCTGTACTCCCGCTCAATCCGCGCAATTTTCTCCACCCGCGCCGCGTGCCGTCCACCCGCAAACGGAGTCTCCAGCCAGGTGCGCAGAACTTCCTCCGCCTGGCTGCCCGTCAATAGCCGCGCGCCCAGCGTCAGCACGTTGGAATCGTTATGCTCGCGGCTATTGCGCGCCGAAGCGCGATCGTAACAAAGCGCCGCACGGATCCCAGAAACCTTATTGGCGGCGATCGACGAACCGATACCCGCGCCATCGATGATGACGCCGCGTGCGGTTTCCCCGCGAGCCACCAGTTCGGCTACTTTCTGCGCGATATCCGGATAGTCCGCAGGTTTTTCGTCAACCACGCCGACGTCGTGCACTTCCAGGCCCAGACCCGCCAACAAAGGCTTCAAAGCTTCCTTCAAACGATATCCGCCATGGTCCGCGCCCAGCGCCACGATCTTTGCGGGTGGCATGGCCGGCGCAGCCTGGCCCTCGCGCAACTCGATAATGCGGATCGCGCGGGCTTCCGCCAATTCGCGCGCCGAGGGCGTGAATATCGACCCCGCTGGGACGCGCAGCTCACCCGACCGCGGCACATCTTCTGAAGTTATCCAGCGCATCAATCCAAAACCGTCGTAAAATTCGTAAAGACCATTGTAATGAAACCTTGCGCCTGGCCGCTCCTTTTCGTGCTCGCCGTCACGCTATGCGCCCACCCCATGGGCAACTTCAGCGTAAGCCACTACGCCCGGATCGAGGTAAGCGGCGGCGGCGCGGAAATTCGCTACGTGCTGGACCTCGCCGAAATCCCCAGTTTCCAACTGTTGCAGCAATGGGGCCTGAGCGCGGACAGCCCGCGCAATCTGCTGGATGCGAAGGCTGCGGCGCAAGCCCGGGAGTGGGTGCGCAACCTCAGCCTGGCGTGCGACGGACGCACCGTGTTCCCGCGCTTCGCAGGCGCCACGCTGGCCCTCACGCCCGGCGCCGGCGGCGCTCCCGTGATGCGCATCACGTCCACACTGAAGCTGGCCGTGGCGGCTGGGTCGCTGTCCTACGAGGATCGGAACTATCCCGAACGCGCGGGCTGGAAAGAGGTCGTCGTCGCGGCGGGACCGGGCGCATCCATCGAGCGTGCCAGCCAGGATGACACCGACCGCAGCCAGGCGCTTACGGCGTATCCCGCCGACCCGACCGTGGCCCCGCCCCAAGATTTGAAAGCCTCCGTCGCATGGGTGGCGGCCGGTCCGGTCGTGGCCAGAAAAGCGCCGCCGAAGATTGTGCCCGTGCCCCCTGCCGCAACGCCGGCCCGCACCACATCCCCCGTTCCGCCGCAGCCCTCCGCACCGGGAACGGTGGTGCGCGGCGATTTTCTATCGCGGCTGCTGCATCGGGGCGATATCGGGCTCGGGCTGATCCTGCTGGGAATGGCGGTCGCCTTCGGACTGGGATGCATGCACGCGCTTTCACCCGGCCACGGCAAAACCATCGTGGCGGCCTACCTGGTGGGTAGCCGCGGCACTTTCAAGCACGCCATTTTTCTGGGCGGCATGGTTACTTTCACCCATACCATCAGCGTATTTTTCCTGGGACTGACCACGCTTTTTCTTTCCCAATACGTTCTGCCGGAGAAGATATTTCCTGTCCTTGGCGCGATCTCCGGCCTCTCGATCGTTTGGATCGGCGGCATGATGCTGTACAAGCGCGCGCGACGGCTACGTGGTTCACAGCCCCATCATCACGACCACACCCATGCGCACGACCATGAGCATCATCATACTCATGACCATCATGAGCGCGGCCCACACACTCACACTCACGTGCCGGAAGGCGATATCACGCTCGGCAGCCTGATGGCCCTGGGTGCGAGCGGCGGCTTGGTACCGTGCCCTTCGGCGCTGGTGTTGCTGCTCAGTTCGATCGCGTTAGGCCGCGTGGGCCTGGGTCTGCTTCTGCTGATCGCCTTTAGCTCCGGACTGGCTGTGGTGCTGATGGGAATCGGCGTGCTGGTGCTCTACGCCAAGCACTTTCTGCCGGATAGTCAAAAGACCGCGGCCCACCCTGCGTTCCGCATCATCCCGGTGCTCTCCGCGGCGTTGATCGTTTGCATCGGACTGCTGATGACCGGTGTCTCGCTCGGCTGGATTCAGCCCAATCGCTTCGCAGGGTAGATCACTCTGGGCGACGCCACCGCGGGACCCACCGAAGTCGCGCCCAGCGCCGGGATATAACACGCCGCTAGCGCGATCCCTCCAAGCAACGCTACCATCGCCTGTGTCGGCGGATCGAACGGGCGCACGCCGTACAGAAATCCGCTGATGTTGCGGTTCGCGGGAAGGCCCCGGAGGCGCAGCATGCCGAACCGTCGATCTGTTTCCGCCGCTAAGCGCCTGTGTGATCAGTAGTTGTCCCCCAACTTACGGGCTATTAACCGAATATTTCCTGGTTTGCGCAAATTTTGCGGCGAAAACATAAACAAAATCATTGAATCCTCTAACATACTGTGATAACATTTCAGACTGTCAGTCTGAGGGTTCCACCCTCGGCTGGCGGGAAGAGAGACACAAAATGGCGCAGGAATTTCCGACCCCAGCCACACCGGCTCCTCAAGGGAAGAGTCTGGCGTTGCAGGTCCCACCTAACATCAACCTGGAAAACTTGTCGAACGCCGAGATTGAAAAACTCGCGATCGAAATGGCGCAGAAGGTCGCGGCATCCGGTCCTCCGCAGAGTACCTTGCTCGGAGTCGACCGCTTAGTGCTAACGAATGCCCAGAAGCCGGACGTGGGTGTTGAAGTCACTTGGACGCGGGCGTGCGCGTCAGCCGAATCCCCGCGGGAAGGCATAGCGATCAATCCCCAGGCATTTGCGGAGCCGGTGGTTGACATCGCTACGTTCCCGTCGACCAAGATCGTTACGGATCGGTCCGGAAACTCTTAACCGTTTAGCGGCACAAAGGCGTCTGAGTGCTGCGGACCCGGGAACCCTGGAATGGACACGGCCAGAATCGGCGTCCTCGACCGCGGCGGTCGTCTATTGGTAATGGACCGGTTGACGGGCCGCTCGGTGTTTCTCAACTCGGACCATCGCGATTACCTGAAGTTAGCCGCGACCTCCCCGCAGCAGCTGCCTGAGCCGTTGCGCGGCCTGCGGCGCAAAGTAATCGGCGAATTAGAGGAACACGGTCTAGGCACGGCCGAACCACGCCGGCTCGGCGATTTGAATACTATCATCCTAAAGCTCACCAGCGCCTGCAATTACGGCTGCACGTATTGCTACGATTACGAATCCGACGAGTCAGCCGCCCGCCTGGATTTGAGCGCCGCCATGAACGCCGTGAGTCAGGCTCTGGCGATTGCGAATCCCGGCCTACAGGTGATTTTCCATGGCGGCGAACCGTTTCTGGTCTTCGACCGGATACTAAAGATCGTTACGGCCGCCAAACAAGAGGCCGCATTCTTAGGCAAGGAGATCGTGTTTCAGGGCCAAACCAATCTGAGCTTGTTGACCGAGGAAACCGTCCGCGCTTCCGAGGCCGCTGGCATTCACTGGGGCTTTTCTCTCGACGGCCCGCCGGATAGCAACGCCTTGCGCGTCCTGAAGAACGGTCAAGGGACCTTCGAACGGTTCGAGACCGCTTACCGCAGGTTTCCTGGCTTTGTCCGCAGTTGCCGCGCCATGGCGACCATCACCTCCGCCAATCACGGCAAGCTTCTCGAACTGTCTCGCTTTTTTCAATCCTACGGTCTTCCGGGTTGGGATTGGTCGTTGTTTCAGGCGATCGGCCGCGGCCGTGCGCTGCGGGTGGATATCGACCGGGATGTGTTGATCGCCTCGTGGAACGAGCTACTTGACGCTGTGGCCGATGGCGAATTCGACGGCTACGCCGTTTCGCCCGTGCTCAAGTATCTCGACAACTTCATCCTCGGGCCGGGGCGCCACATGTGTCTGCGGCGGGAATGCGGCGCGGCCAGGGACTTAGTCTCCATCTCCGCTAATGGCCAGATCGAAGCGTGCGACTGCATAGATCCCCACGGCCCCCTGGCGCACCTCGGACATCTCGGCTCGACGACCTTGGAAGCGGCGCGCAACTCGCCCACAGCCGAACGGATCCGTTCGCGCGACATTACCCACGGGAAATGCGGATCCTGTATCTGGCTGGCGGTCTGCGGCGGAACTTGCCTGGCGCGATCTCCTGGTTTGGGCGACGTGGACGACCTGGAGTGCGGGGTCTCACTGAACGCCTTCGACCGCATCTCCATGGATCTGGCCGGGCCCCAGCGCCTGCTCCGCTATTTTAACAGTTGCCATGAATCTCATGCCCGCCGACGCGCCAATGATTGACTGCCAGCAGTTGTTCCGGGGATTGATCGACGAGCCATCGGCCCGGCAACAATTCGCTCTGACGCCCGATTCCGGCCTCCCGGAGATGGCGTCGCAGATAATCGCCCAGGATTCGTATTGCTACGCCAGCGTGGCGCGTGCCGCAGCTGCCATCCTGCGCATCGAACGGGACATGGGCCAGTTTGTCCAGGATCATATCGAACATCAGTTGTGGGTCCATAAACGCCGCGCGCTCTGGCTATCGGGACGCATCCAGTCGGAGAGCGACGCCGGGCTGCGCTGGCGTGTGGACGGCGAAGAAAATCGCCGCGCGACCGAGGGTCATCCCACGATCCTCATCAGCCCGATGATGCTTCCCTATGAGGACGCGCTGTGGATCTCGAGCCAGATGTTGTCGCCGCGCGAAGCCGTGATCTACGGAGAAGGGCTGGCGCCCGACGAAATGTATTCTCAGGTTCAAAAGGTCTTCGGCCTGGAAACGATGCGCTTGGCGGACCAACCCCGGGCCATCCTGCGCGTTCTCCGGCAAGGGGGAGTGTTCCTTACCTATCCCGATTTCACCTACGAAAGCCACCTGGCGCAGCACGTGCAGTTTTTCGGCATGCGATGGCCCATGTCCTCGGGATTCATCTCCATTTGCTCCCAGCCCGGCACGCTGCTGACACCGGCCTACCTCGCGCACGAGGCCGCCGAAGTCGTTATTCACGTCGGCGAGCCAGTCGAGGTCGAGTTGCCCGCTGGCGGCCAGACCGACAAGCGCTGGACCCAACACCTGGTGGGAGCCGCCATCGCCCGCATGCTTGAAGAGTTGGTGCTTCGCAACCCCGCGCAATGGCAACTCCTGCCCACCCTAGTCGCGCACTGCAGCCAGAGGGCCAAATGAAGAAGGTGCTCTACATCAGCATGCCGTTCGCATCGGCGTCTTGGGGCAGCCTGGCGCTGAGCACCCTCAAGCAGATCGGCGAGCGCGACGGAATTCCCTCCAAAATTCTCTACCTGAACATCGCCTTTGCCAAGGCTCTCGGAGAGCCGCGCTACAACGCGTTGCGTGAGCATCTGGACGCGGAGCTGTGTTTCACATGCGCTCTGTTTCCGTTCGTTTCCCCCGAGGAATTGTGGCGGCGGTATATCGGCTGTTTCCTTGGGGCGCGCGACGAAGCCGTGTTCGCGGAACTCCAGCGCGGTTTCATCGAGATCGCCCGCCAGCATGCTCCGCTGCTGATTCAAAACGCTCTAGAGAATGTGGACTGGGACCTCTACGACATCGTGGGATTCACTACCGGTTACCACCAGTTAACCGCCAGCCTCGCCTTGGCCCGCAATATTCGCGAGCGCCTCCCGGACAAAACCATCGTGTTTGGAGGCGCCTCCTGCGAAGGCCCCATGGGCCGCGCTCTGTTTGATGGCTTTCCCTTTCTGGACGTGGTGGTGGGCGGCGAAGCCGACCGTCTGCTGACTCCGCTCATCCGCAAGCTGCGCCACGGCGAAGCGTTGGATACGCTGCAGGGAGTCCTGTCGAGAACCGCTGTCCGGAACCGCACGCGCACCGTAGCATCTCTCGGCGTGATCGCCGAGCGGCGCGCCGAGCCGCCGGTGTTCGAGTCGCCCGTAGTCCCGAACTACGACGATTTCTTCGAACAGGTGCGGGGTCTGGAACCGGAAGACGGCATCCGCGTGCCGTTCGAATCCTCGCGCGGCTGCTGGTGGGGGCAGAAGTATTTGTGCACCTTCTGCGGACTGAATGGCGCCACCCTCGATTACCGGCGCAAGCCTCCGGAGTCTGTGTTGGGCGAGGTACGCGCGCAGCACGAACGCTACGGCGCCAGGCGATTCATGGCTGCCGACAACATTCTCGACATGGCCGCCTTTGAGACTCTCTTACCGGCCTTTAGCGCCATGCATGCGGAGCACGGCCTCGAGTTCTTCTATGAGGTGAAATCCAATCTGCGCACGGACCAGGTGGCGGCACTGCGGAGAGCGGGAATCGTGGAGATACAGCCAGGTATCGAGAGCTTCAGCGACCACATTCTTCGACTAATGGACAAGGGCAGCACTGGGCTGAATCAAGTGCGCGTCTTGCGGGACTGCATGTCCAACGGCATCCAAGCCCGTTACGGAATCCTGTGGGGCAATCCGGGAGAACGCGCCGAAGACTACCGCGAAATGGCCCGCGTCGTCCCGTTTCTGAAACACCTGCTTCCTCCGAGGTACGTGGTCCCGGTATGCTTGCAACGCTTTAGCCCCTATTTCCTTCATCCCGAATCCTACGGGATCCGGAACGTGCGCCCGAGCCCGATCTATGAAGTGATTTTCGCGGGGCAGCCGCTCGATTACCAGAATCTGGCGTACAACTTCTCGTACGATCATGACTTCGACTGGGACGCGGAGCTCCGGGACGCGGTGAAAAACCTACTCGGCGCGATCGCCGAATGGCGAAGCGAGTACCAACCGCTCAGCCTCGTGCGTTGCGAGACCGATGGCTCTCTGTATGTGGCCGACCGCCGGCAAGCGGATCTGCAGCTCCTGCGATTTGCGGGAATCGAAAAGGAGATCTTAATGTACTGCGACATGCCCTGCCGGCTTGCGGACCTCGCAAGGGCCTTTCGCGGAGTTTCAGCGGTCTGGATTGCCGAATTTCTGAGCGCGCTCGTAGCGCGCCGCATCGTGCTCCAATGGCCCCAAGCCGGCGGGGACCGCTTCCTGGCGATCGCCATCGCCGTCGCGGAACAGGATTTCTATTCCCAGGTGCTGCAGCCAACGCAGGTCGAAGCGGCCTCCGGGCGACGGCCCTCCGCATAGCGCCGTGACGCAGCATCTAATACGACGGACGACCTCCAATCGCGGCGAAAGCCACGATTCTTGGGCGGTACCGCGGCCGGAAGGCCCGCCACGATTACTGTGATGGGAGCTTCGGGCGCCACCGAAACCGTCATGTCTCGCTGACAGTGACCTGGCAGTTCCCGCTTTCAGCATCTCATGGCAGCCGACGGTCACCCGCTTCGGGGTCCGCGCCGAAATGGAGGCTGTCCGGCACTGGGCATATCGACGCCTCGCACCACAGCCAGACATTGACCGCGTATCCCGCAGACCCGACCGTGGTCCCCCGCTGGATCTGAAAGCCTCTGTCGATTGGCTATCCGCCGGTCCTGTGGCGGCCAGAAAAGCTCCGACGAAGATTGTGCCCGTGACAAGCGCAGCCGCGCCAGTCGCTCCCCTATTCCACCGCAGCCCTCCGCGCCGGGCACCCCTGGTGCGCGGCCTTCGCAGGCGTACGAGAATGCTCTTGTCGGGCGGCCAATCTCTGCCGCAGCCGCTGGGGCCGGGCCGCCCTCCAAGGACACGTTACTTCGCTCTTCTTCCAAGCACGCCCGCCGAGAACGCGTCGCAGCCAAAACCGGCGCATGCGCCTAGAGTGCCTGCGGCGGGATCGAAGCTCAGGCCGAAGAAAGAAGAGTCGAAGAACGAAGCATCCACCGGCTCGGCCGGGCCGAAGGCGTTTGCGGGAGTGGTGTTAATGTATTCGACGTCAGACAAAAAGAACACGCCATCACAGTAAGGGTCGGCCGTATTCGTACATATGGGAACCACGCTCATCCAGTATGAACCAGGCGTCAGCGTGAGGCTCAGTCCTGTTACTTGGACCGTGAATTCGTACAGTCCGAAAGAGGAGCGGCCGGTCGCTGTGCTGGTGGCCGGGGCAGTACCCGAACCGAGAACGGTTCCACCGTTACCTGAGAACACATCTTCATTGATCGACCAGTAGGCCACAGAGGTGGGTTCGGTTCCCTGGTCGAGGACGCCATAAGACGACTGATTGTTCGTGAAGAGTCCCATCACCTCCCAAACCTCGCCCACCGGCACGGTGAACGGAACCCAGGTTGCGGCCCCGTACGGGATTCCGGGTACCGACGCCGTACTTTCGTTGGCCAAGCCATTGGGAAGACTGGTAGGGTAAAGGGGATCATAGAGAAAGTCGCCGCCGTAAAACAGGCAGTTGCCGGCCGGATTGCCGCATTTCCCGCTAGCGGGTTTTTCGGAGGTGTTCTTATACTGGACGTTTCCAACCGGCGGTCCATAATCTTGGATCGTCGGCTTAGGTGTTCCCTTGTAGTTCTGTGCTGCCGCCGGTTGGGCGAAAGGAATCAGAACAACTGCCGCCGCTATCGAACAAAATCCTTTTCTCGCACTTTTTTTTGACATTTGTCTCACTTTTGTCTCCTTGTGAATTCCCCGATTAGGGGGTGTCTCCGATCCCGCGGTCAGAGAATGAAAATCAGCTTTCAATTCGAACGGTTCAAGCTCGCTGTTACTCAGTTCACGACGTCGAGCGTTATCTGAGTCGTACGCGGCAGGCCTCCGCCTGTGGCGTTTATAGTGATCGTATGGTTTCCGAGCGCGACTCCCTTACCCACTTCGATTTTCACGATCGACTTCCCCGAGCCCGGCGCCGGTATGGTCTCAGGGCTGAATATTACGGCCACGCCAATTGGGTAGCCAGTCGCCGATAAGGATATGGCCGAGTCAAAGCCGCCGGAAACAGTGGTAGTGATTATGGATGCGCCGGCGCTATCCCTGGCAACGCTAATCGACGCGGGCGATGCGGTGATCGCGTAGTTGGGAGGCATTTTGGAAACCATCAGGGAAACGGCAACGATTTCGGTAATACTGCCGGAGGTTCCCGCGACCTTAATACTGTACGTACCGATTGCCGTAGATGCGGCTACGGCGATGGTCATGGTGGAAGCTCCCGCCCCGGCAATCGAAGATGGACTGAAGGTTATGGTGACGCCTGTGGGCTGGCCCGTGGCAGACAAGGAAATGCCCGAGCTAAAGCCGTTCGTCACTGTGCTGGTAATCGTGGACGTTGCCGAACCGCCCTGCACCACTGCGACCGTCGTGGCTGAAGCTGTAAGTCCGAAGCCGGGAATGTTTATGGTGTTGAGCAGCCCATCGATCAGGCCGCTTCCGTTCGGGCTGCCCCAGCCACTCGCCAAATCGTAGCCCGTTGTTGCCGAAAACCCATTACTGCCGCTGGTGATATCGTGGAAATCGGCGTCATAGCTCGAGCTTAAACCGATATCGTAGAGGGCCGGATTGATGAAACCGAGCGGAGGCATACTGTTCATCGCCGCCTGCTGATTGACTAGGGCCAGGTAGCCGGCCCACATGGGCGCCGCAAAACTGGTCCCGCCGTACAAATTAGCTGTGCAGGTAGTCTGATCGGCGCAGACGTAAAAGGTGAAATTAGCATTGGCCGCAACGTCCGGGCCGTTGCGATAGTTCTTGGAGCACGCGGAGCAGCCGCTGGCTGTGGTCGTCTGCCAGAAAGGAATTGCAAACTTGTCCGGCGAGACGCCGCCGCCGCCGTCAACCCAAACCGTTTCCGAACTCCAGGGTCCGCCGGCCGCGCTGGTTTCCAAGTCCGTCCCGCCGACGGACGTGAGGTACATGTTGTCCGCCGGGTAGACGAAAGAAGACGACGTCCACGCACCGCTGTCGCCCGCCGCCTGGAACAGATTCTGACCCTGCGCGGCGAACTCCTGAAAGTACGGATCGTCAACGCCCGTGTCCGGCTCAAAGAGCCACGAAGAGCTCAATTGCGCGTTCAGCGGACTGGCCGTGGCCATGGCGTTAAAGATGGCCGCATCGGTCGATCCAACGTACATCACCAGACTGGCCAGGCCCGGCGCCATCCCCAGCGCCTGTGTCATGTCGATGGTCTGTTCGGTGTCGTCGCAGTCGGGCTCCTCGCAGCTCGTGCTGGTCCCGTCGGTGGATAGCACAGTTATAGGAACGTTGTTGGTTTGACCCGCGTTCGCATAGTACGTTTCCAGGTCGGCCAAATCGGTGCCGGCGAACTCCAACAGCCCGACCGACTGGCCGCTGCCGGTGAGAGCCGTTCCCTCGTAATAGGCCGCTCGCATGTCGCTGCCGCAAAAAGAGGCGGACGGGCAGGAGCCAGTGGTGGCATTAGACGTTACGTTCGGATTCTTCACCAGAAGAGGCCGCGGGATCGAATAGTTGTCCAGTCCCGCGATGTGCCATAGGGGGAAGGGCAGGTCCACCGCGGGCTCGCGGTCCGGAGCATAGAAAGTGCGGTTTTCGGTGGGGTGCTGGTAGAGACCCATGTTCACATGGAAGGCCGTCTCGATGGCTGCCACCGGCCCCGTCACATCCACGTTCATGCGATTGCGGGAAGTGGCAGCTACGGTGAGGCCGTTGGTTTCCGCCCAACGAAGGACCGCGTCGTAGTCCCGCTGTGTAGGCCCGAAAGCGTCGGCGAACTCTTCCACCGTTAGGTATTGGCGGTAAGACGGACTGGCAGGATTGTAGAGTTCCTTCAAGAACCGGTCTAAGTCTGGCTGATTGCGCAGCGGCAGGACAACCACCAGCCGCAGGCGCTGCTCCGAGGGAAGACGTCCGGCGGACCGCGCCTGCCCATTGAGAGTCACACCGCGCACATGATGGGTCAACAGGGGCGCCGGCTGCGCATGGCAAACGAAACTCACGACCGATACAAGCACGAAGACTGTCAGCCAAGACGCGCCTAATCTTCGAATCATAATTTCTCCTTTGTCCGGTATTGGAATCTACGTTGTTACAAATTACCCCGCCATTCCAGTTGCTGCAATGGAGCGCGACGCATGCTAGTGCTCGATTTATCCGGAATTTGCTTTATTCGGCATCCCGATTGGATTGAGTATACATCGGTCCGTCTGTTTCGCAACCATTAAATAGTAAATATTTTTTTGATTTTATTGCGGTTCCGGTACTTACAGTACGGAAGAATTGGCGCGATTCTGAGACTTGCAGCGGGGCCGATCTCGGAAGTGTCGTCGCGTTGAAACCGGCGTGACTACATCGCAACCAGCCGTCTCGATGTCGTATGATGGTGTGGTGTTGCCCACCGAACGGCAGGCCCAAGCCAGGCGCCGCCTCCTGACAATCGGCCACTCCAACCATTCCCTCGAACATTTCTTGGAATTGCTGGCGCTGCATGCGGTCCAAGTGGTGGCCGACGTGCGCTCCAGCCCGTATTCCAAATACACCACGCAGTTCGACCGCGAGTCCCTCTTGGAGGGTCTGCGGGCGGCGGGATACCAATACGTCTACCTCGGCAGCGAGTTGGGCGGACGGCCGCGCGGCGAGGCCTACTACGATGCCGCCGGCCATGTGCTGTATGACAGAGTCGTCGAGTCACCCAATTTCCGGAACGGCGTGGCCCGTTTGGAGGAAGGCTTGCGGCAGTACGTGGTGGCGGCGCTGTGCGCGGAGGAGGATCCCCGCGGGTGCCATCGCCGGCTGCTGGTGGGCCGTGTGCTCGGCGAGCGCGGCGTAGCGCTGGAGCACATTCGCGGCGACGGCCGCCTGCAGACCGAGGCGGAACTGGCCGCCGCCGAGCCGCAGAGCGACTAGCTCAGTTTGTTCGACGAAACGGATGCGCCATGGAAGTCAGTTCCATCGGTTTCACAAAAAAAACGGCAGAGCAGTTCTTCACTCTTCTGAAACGCGGGGGCATCCGGCGCTTGCTCGACGTGCGGCTCAACAACGTGTCGCAACTGGCCGGATTCACCAAGCGGGAAGACCTGCAATTCTTCCTGAAGGAGATCTGCGGCGCGGATTACCGGCACGAACCTCTCCTGGCGCCCACGCAAGGGATGCTGGACGAATACAAGAAGAACAAGGGGCCGTGGCTGGACTATGAAATGAAGTTCCTGGCGTTAATGGCAGACAGAAAGATCGAGGAAACGCTCGACCGCGGCTTGTTCTCCGTCCCCACCGTGCTCTTGTGCAGCGAGCCCACCGCCGAGCATTGCCATCGCCGGCTGGTGCTGGAGTACTTGCGCGATAAGTGGGGCGATCTGACAATCACTCACTTGTAGGACGGCTCCGTGCCCTCGGTCGACCTGATCTGTCCGGCGAAATCGTATATGTGGAACAACCGGTGCCTGACCGGGCTGCGCGCGGACGCGGGCGGCGGATTCGCGTCGGCTGCGGTGCGCCAGGGCCTTTACTCTTCGGTAACAAGGGAGGTCCGTTCCGGACGCGTAGTTTCAGAGCCGGCCGGCGCGAGAGTCGCTCGTGCTGGTGCAGCCCGGCGATATCCGATGGCACGCCGAATTCAACACCTACGAACTGCGTAATATGCCGCGCGTCCTCTTCCAGCTTGGAGGGGTCTCGTACGACTTGCCGGTGACGGATCCGGCTTATGCCGGACCTCTACAGCGGCGCGACGAAGGCGACTATCGCTCCAGCGATCTCGGAATTTCCGAGGATGGCACAATCCTCTTCACGATCAGCCTTGGCGATTCGCTGGACGGCGTGTGCTACAAGCTGGTAGCGGCCGTCGTCGTCCTCGCGTAGTAACATCAATGGAGGAGCGTGTATCACAATGGCGGACTTTCAACCAGCCGTAGCGATTACCCTGCAAAACGAGGGCGGGTTCTTTCACAATACGGTAACCGGGGAAATCGTGAACCACGGGATCACTCTAGCGTTCGTGCAAAGCTCCGGCTACAAGCCCGATGCCGATGAGAGCTTTATCCAAAATCTCAGCGTCGCGGACGCGTCCGCGATTTATCAGACTTACTTCTGGAATCGCTATTCCATGGGATCCATTGCCGATCAGAGCCTTGCCGACAAGGTCTTCGATCTGACCGTGAACATGGGGCCGGCGGCGCTGAAGCTACTGCAATCGGCGGTGAACGCCTGCGGCGGCCAATGTACTGTGGATGGCGTCCTGGGGCCGATTTCGATCGCCCAAATCAACGCCCTCGATCCGGTGCAACTCCTGGCGGAATTCAAGCAACTGGCGGCGCAGCGCTATCAGCAAATCGCGACGGACAATGCGCAGTTGGCCGGCGATCTGACAGGCTGGCTTTCCCGCCTGAACGCATAACATCATACTACTTGCAGTATCAAACACTTCAAGTAATGTGTCTCCGGCACCGTCAGCAGGATAGGATGATCCGGCCCTTGCGTACGGCGCTCCAATACCCGCAATTGCCGCCCGGCATCCAGCGCGGCTTGCGCGATCAACTCCAGGAACGCCGCTTCAGTCAAACGTTGCGAGCACGAACACGTCACCAGAATGCCGCCCGGACCCAACAGCCGCAGCGCCCGCAAATTGATTTCCTTGTAGCCGCGGATGGCGCCTTCGAGCGTGCTGCGCGACTTGGCGAAAGCCGGCGGGTCGAGCACCACCGTCTGAAACTGGCGCCGCGCGGACGCATAGGCCGCCAGCACGACGAAGACGTCCGCTTGGCGGAATTCGATATTGGAAATGCCGTTGCGCGCGGCATTGCGGCCGGCGGTGGCCAGCGCCGCGCCGGAGCTATCCAAGGCCTCCACCGATTCGCAGACGGAAGCCAGATGCAAGGCGAAGCCGCCGGAGGAAGTGAAACAATCGAGCGCCTTGCCGCGGGCGTAGCGGGCCGCCGCGATATAGTTTTCCCGCTGGTCGAGAAAGGCGCCGGTCTTCTGGCCGTGCAGCAAATCCGCCTGCAGGCGCAGGCCATTCATCCGGAAATCCACGGTATCGGGCGCCTCGCCGTAGACCACGCCGGATTCGAGCGGCAAAGCTTCCTTGGCCCGCACGGCCGAATCGTTGCGCGCCACGATGCCGCGCGGCGAAAATAGCTCCACCAGGCTGGCCACGATCGACTCGCGGATGCCGTCCATGCCCTGGTTGAGGGTTTGCATGACGAGCCAGTCCGCATAGCGATCCACAACCAGCGCGGGCAGCAGATCGCCTTCCCCGTAAACCACGCGATAAGCGTCGGTGCCGCTCACCACGAGGCGGCGATGGGCCTCGGCCGCCGCCAGCCGCTGCGCAAAGAATTCGCGGCCAATCTCCTCCACATTCTGCGATAGCATTCGCAAGCCAATCTGCGAAGTGGAGCTGAAGTGGGCCGTGCCGAGGGGCTTCCCGGCGAGATTGACCACCTTGACCGCGGCGCCCGCCTCCGCGCCGCCCTTATCCACGATATCGCTTTCGAAAATCCAGAGATGGCCCGACGCGACCCGGCGGGCCGCTTTGCGGTTGACGCGTACCTCGCGCATGGGGACCTACAGGCCGCGCCGCAGTTCGCCGGCGCTGGGCACCTCGGACGCATCCCATCCGCCGCCCAGGGCCTGGATCAGCAAGACGCTTGAAGTCAGACGGCGCTGCAGGACGCTGACGGCGGTCTGCTCATCGGCCAGGTAGGTAGCCTGCGCCGTAATGACAGTCAGATAGTCGACCGTGCCGGCTTTGTATTGATAGGTGGCGATGTCTAGAGAGTCCTTGGCTGCCTTTACCGCCAGATCCAGAGCCGTAGCTTCCTGAGCGAGAATACGCAGAGCGGCCAGATTGTCCTCCACTTGCTGGAACGCGGTGAGCACTGTCTGGCGGTAAGTCGCCACGGTGGCATCGTACTGAGCCTCGGTCATCTTCACTTGCGCGCCACGCTTGCCGCCCTCGAAAACCGTTTCCGACAACGCCGCTCCCAACGACCAGAAGCGGCTGGGCAGCGAGAACCATTTGGCGATATCCGTGGCTTCAAAACCGCCGGACGCGCTCAAGGTCAGTGTCGGATAATAGGCGGCCACCGCGATGCCGATCTGCTCGTTGGTCGAAGCCATAGTGCGTTCCGCGGCGGCGATATCGGGACGGCGTTCCAGCAGAGCGGATGGCACGCCCACCGGGACAGCGGGCGGGGGCGTCTTTAAGACCTCGGCGGGAATGCTTACGGATGCGGGCGGCTTGCCCGCCAGGATGGCGATGGCGTGCTCATACTGCGCGCGCGCCACGCCCAGATCGATCAACTGTGCCCGGGTAGTGTCCAACTGGGTCCGCGCCAGCGCCACGTCGCCGCCGGAAGCCACACCGGCCTTGTAACGGTTCTGCGTCAACGTGAGGTAGTCTTCATATGACTTGACGGTGGCCTTGAGTAAGTCAATCTCGGCATCGCTGCCGTGCAGCTCGAAGTAGTCCTGGGCCAGGTCCGACTGGTAAGAGAGCCGCGCGTTCTCTAAGAGCGCGAAGTCGGCTTGGGCCGTTTCCTGGGCAGCCCGCACGCCGCGGCGGACGCTGCCCCAAATATCGGCAGTCCAGGAAGCGCTCCCCGAAAGATCGTAGATCGAGGCAGTGCCGCCCGCGACCTGCCCGGTGGAGGTGACTCCCAGCGATCGCGAAATCCCGACCGACGGCCCGATCGAAACGGTGGGCAACAGGCCCGCCCGCGCGATTTCCACGGCATAGCGGGCCGCGCGGAAGTTAGCCTCGGCCACCAGCACGTTCTGGTTCGAGATACTGACCTGATCTTCGAGCGCGTTGAGCTGCGGGTCGTTGTAGAGTTCCCACCACTTGCCCTTGATGGCGCCGTCGTTAGGCTGCGCTTCTTTCCAGCCTTCGGGCGCGGGCTCTTTGTAAGCGGGAGTCTGCGGCGCGGCCGGACGTTTGTAGTTGGGCCCCACCATGCACGCGCTGGAAAGCAGCAGCAGACTGGAGAGAGGGAAGAGCAGAGAGGTGCGCATCAGATTTCGGATCCCAGCGGCTGCGCTTCGGGCGGCGCCTTGTGGCGAACGCGATACCACCAATGCTGCAGCCGGTCGAAGTAGAGATATACCACCGGGGTGGTGTAGAGCGTCAGTAGCTGGCTGACCAACAGCCCGCCGATGATGGTGATCCCGAGCGGGCGGCGCAACTCCGATCCCACGCCGCTACCGAGTGCCAGAGGTAATGCCCCCAGCATGGCTGCCATGGTGGTCATCAGAATAGGGCGGAAGCGCAGCAGACATGCTTCGAAAATCGAGTCGCGGGAATTCTTGCCTTCGTTGCGCTCGGCGGCCAACGCGAAATCGATCATCATAATAGCGTTCTTCTTTACGATACCAATCAGCAAAATGATGCCGATCATGGCGATAATACTCAGATCCGTGTGGGTAAGCATCAACGCCAGCAGCGCGCCTACGCCGGCCGAAGGCAGCGTGGAAAGAATCGTAATGGGATGAACGTAGCTTTCGTAAAGAATTCCCAGCACGATATAAACCGCTGCCAGCGCGGCCGCGATCAGGATCGGTTCATTCCCGAGAGAATCCTGGTAGGCTTGCGCCGTTCCGGCGAACCGTGTCTGGATGCTGCGCGGCAGACCCACGCTGGCCGCCGCCCGGGTGATGGCTTCCACCGCATCTCCCAGCGCCACGCCCGGCTGCAGGTTGAACGAGATAGTAGTCGCCGGGCCAAGGCCCTGATGGGTCACCGCCAACGGAGCGGTGGTCGGGGCGTAGCTGGCGATAGCGTCCAATGGGATTTGCGAGCCGTTCGGCGCCTGCACGTAAATGTCGCGCAACGACAGCGGGTTCTGCCAATATGGCGGCGCCGCCTCCATCACCACGTGATATTGATTCAGCGATGTATACATGGTGGAGACCTGGCGCTGGCCGAACGCGTCGTACAGGACGTTGTCCAGCAATTGCGAAGAGATGCCAAAGCGCGCGGCCGTCTTGCGGTCGTACACCACCATGGATTGCAGGCCGCGGTTCTGTTGGTCGCTGTTCACGTCCGCGATGATCGGGATCGTTTTCAGTTCCTGCAGCATCCGGGGAGCGTAATCGTTAAGGTCCTGCAGGTTGTCGCATAGCATGGTGTATTGATAGAGGGCGGCGCTGGAACGTCCGCCGATTCTCAGGTCTTGGGACGCCTGCATATAGAGAGTCGCGCCCGGTATGCGCGCCAGTTTGGGCCGCAGCCGCGCGATGATCTGGTCTACCGGAACTTTCCTCTCCTCAAGCGGTCTGAGGGAGATGAACATACGCGCCTGATTGGCCGTGCCGCCCCCAGGGCCGCCCCCGCCGCCAGTAAATCCGTTGACGGTGTCGACGCCCGGGTCTTTATCCACGATATCCACCATCTGCCGCACAATCCGATCCATGGACTGAAACGAAGTGTCCTGGTCGCCTGTAATTTGGCCCATCAACCTTCCGTTGTCCTGCTGCGGGAAGAATCCCTTCGGCACCCGCACAAACAGGTAACCGTTCAGGGCAATGGTAGCCAGAAGAATGGCCAGCGTAATGGGCGCGTGGTTGAGCGCAACGGAGAGTGTCGTCCCATAGGTATTGATGATCCAGGTGAAGAAGCGTTCGCTGGTCCGGTACAGCCAGCCATGCTCGGTGTGCTCCTTCAACAAGTGTGCGCACATCATGGGCGTAGTCGTAAGCGAAACCACGAGGGAAACCGAGATGGCCACCGACAGGGTAACCGCAAACTCGCGGAAGAGCCGGCCCACAATGCCACCCATCAGCAGCAACGGAATGAAGACGGCGATCAAGGACAAACTCATGGACAGTACGGTGAATCCAATCTCCTGGGCTCCCTTGAGCGCCGCTTGAAATGGACGCATGCCCTGTTCCAGATAACGCGTGATGTTCTCGATCACCACAATCGCGTCATCCACCACAAAACCGGTGGAGATCGTCAGCGCCATCAAAGACAAGTTGTCGATGCTGAAGTTCAGCAGGTACATTACGCCGAACGTTCCAATCAGCGATACCGGAACGGCCACGCTGGGTATCATGGTGGTGCGTACGTTGCGCAGGAAGAAGAAAACCACAAGGACGACCAGCAGCACAGAAAGCATCAGCGTCCATTCCACGTCATGCACCGAGGCGCGAATGGTGACGGTTTGATCCATGGCCACTTGGATATGAATGGATTGGGGGACCGACGCCTGCAAGATCGGAATCATGGCGCGGATGCGATCCACCGTATCGATGATGTTCGCGCCCGGCTGGCGGAAGATGACGACCAAAACCGACGGCCGGCCGTTGGCGTAGCCCGAATTCCGCAGATCCTCCACGGAGTCCACCGCTTCGCCCACATCCGAGATGCGCACCGCGGCTCCGTTGTGGTATGCCACGATCAACGGTGCATAGTCGATGGCCTTGAAGATCTGATCGTTGGCGCCGACCTCCCATATGTGGTTGGCGTCGGAGAAATGCCCTTTGGGGTTGTTGGCATTGGCCGCGGCAAGCACGCCCCGCACCTGCTCCAGGCCGATGCCATACTTGTTCAGGGCCGTGGGATTCAGTTCCACGCGCACTCCGGGCAGAGCGCTGCCTCCCACGACAACCTGGCCGACGCCGGTTATCTGCGAAAGCTTCTGCGCCATGATGGACGACGCCGCATCGTACATCTGGGCCTTGGAGAGAATCGGCGATGTCAACGCCAGCAAGACGATGGGAGAATCCGCCGGATTTACCTTGCGGTAAGTGGGATTCATCGGAAGATTGGCCGGAAGGTACCCGCGCGCCGCGTTAATGGCCGCCTGCACGTCGCGGGCCGCTGCGTCGATGTTCCGGTTGAGATCGAACTGCATCGTGATGCTCGTCGCCCCCAGGCTGCTGGACGAAGTCATCTCGGTGACCGATGCAATGCGGCCGAACTGCCGTTCCAGAGGGGTGGCGACCGAGGAGGCCATGGTTTCGGGGCTCGCGCCCGGCAGCGATGCCGAAACCGATACGGTCGGAAAATCGACTTGCGGCAGCGGCGAAACCGGAAGAATACGGAAAGCCACCATCCCGGCCAGCGCGATCGCGATGGTCAGCAGCGTGGTGGCGACCGGCCGCCTGATAAACAGCTCGGAAATATTCATGGCCGTGATCTACTACTATCCATCAGTCTGTTCGCCTTGAAGGTCGGGCGATGCTGCCCTAAGCCGGCTTTCAGCCGGCTGGCCGCCTGAAGAGGCGGCTGCGGCCAAGATTGGCCGCCCCACAAGACATCCTTAGGCCCCCATGGGCTCCGCGCCCGGATCGATCTGGCGCTGTTCTCCCTCGTGCGAAAATCGCCTGGCCAGGCGGTCGAACCAAAGATAGATTACAGGCGTCGTGTACAGCGTCAGGGCTTGGCTGAAGATCAGCCCGCCGATCATGGTAATACCCAAAGGCCGCCGCAGCTCCGATCCGGTGCCGCTGCCGAAAGCCAGCGGTACCGCGCCCAGCAATGCCGCCATGGTGGTCATCATAATCGGCCGGAATCGCAGCAAGCAGGCCTGATAAATCGCCTCTTCCGGCGGCCGGCCCTCCTTGCGCTCGGCTTCCAAGGCGAAGTCGATCATCATGATGCCGTTCTTCTTGACAATGCCGATCAGCAGGATGATGCCGATTAACGAGATCACGCTGAAGTCCTGGTGGAAAAGCGAGAGAGACAGCAGCGCGCCCACTCCCGCCGACGGCAGCGTCGATAGAATCGTGATGGGGTGAATATAGCTCTCATACAAGACGCCCAAAACGATGTAAACCGTCACTAGCGCCGCCAGGATCAGCACGGGCTCGTTCGCCAGGGACGCCAGGAAAGCCTCCGCCGTGCCCTGAAAGGCCGCTTGCACGCTGGGGGGCATGTTCATCTCGTCCTTCACCCGGTTCACGGCATTCACGGCATCTCCCAGCGAACCGTCCGGCGCCAGGTTGAAAGAAAGTGTAACCACCGGGAACTGGCCCTGGTGATTGACCGTAATCGGCGCGCTGGTCATCTGCAAGTGGGTGAAGGCACTGAGCGGTACCTGGCCACTGTTGCTGAACGCCGTAGAGGATTGGGGTGCGATACCAAACACGCCGCTCGAAGCGATGGACGAGTTGAGCACGCTCGAGGCCGTGGATGCGCTCGCCAGCGATGCCGACGAGCCGCTCTGCGGCCCATAAGTTTGGGTCGCCGCCGACCCGCCCGAGACCAGCCCCGTGCTGCTGGAGGATGCCCCCATCCCGGTCCGGATGTAGAGGTCCCGCAAATTCAGAGGAGTGTTCTCGAATCCGGGCGCCACCTCCAGGATCACGTGGTATTGGTTCAACTGCGTGAACATCGTCGATACCTGCCGCTGGCCATAGGCATCGTAAAGCGTCTGATCGATCTCCGAGGGCGTGATTCCCAACCGGTAGGCCGTCGACCGGTCGAATACCAGCGCGGCCCGCAGCCCCAGCACTTCCTGATCGCTCGCAACATCGCGCAACTCCGGAAGCTGCTTCAGCTTCTCGACCATTTGCGGCGCCAGGCGATTCAACTCCTCCGCGTTCGCGTCTTCCAGAGTGTACTGGAACTGCGTGCGGCTCACCCGGTCTTCCACGCTGATATCCTGCACCGGCTGCATGAACAAGGTAATTCCAGGCACCGCCGCCAGCTCCGGCTGCAGACGCCGGATTACGTCGCTGGCGTTGATTTTGCGCTCATCGAGCGGCTTGAGATTGATCTGAATGCGCCCGCTGTTCAGGGTGGTGTTGGTGCCGTCGATCCCAATGAACGAGGAAAGGCTGTCCACCGCGGGATCCTTCATAATGATCTTCGCCAACGCCTGCTGTTCGGTGGACATTTCGCGGAACGACACGGTCTGTGCCGCTTCTGAGATGCCCTGGATGACGCCGGTGTCTTGGATCGGGAAAAACCCCTTGGGAATCCGGATAAACAGGAGAATGGTCACCACCAGGGTCGCCACCGCCACCAAAAGCGTAATGGTCTGGAAGCGCAGCACGAATTGCAATGTCTTGCCGTAGAACGCGATGATCGAGTTGAAAGCATCCTCGGAGGCGCGGTAGAAGCGTCCCTCGGTGGCTTTGGGATTGTGCTTCAGCAGCTTGGACGCCATCATGGGCGTCAAGGTCAGCGATACGACCGCCGAAACCAGGATCGTGACACTCAGGGTCACCGCGAATTCGCGGAACAGGCGGCCTACAATATCGCCCATGAACAACAGTGGGATCAGCACGGCGATCAGCGAGATGGTCAGCGATATGATCGTGAACCCGATCTGGGCGGATCCCTGCAGCGCCGCCTTCAAGGGGGCTTCGCCTTCCTCGATATAGCGCGAAATATTCTCAATCATCACGATGGCGTCGTCCACCACGAAACCGGTGGCGATGGTCAAAGCCATCAGCGTCAGATTGTTCAAGCTGTAGCCCAGCATGTACATCACGCCCAGGGTGCCCACCAGCGAAAGGGGCACCGCAATGCTGGGAATAATGGTGGCCGCTACGTTCCGCAAGAAAACGAACATCACCAGCACCACCAACACCACCGTCAGGCACAACTCAAGCTGGACATCCGTTACAGATGCCCGGATGGTGTTAGTCCGGTCAGTTAAAATCTTGACGTCGATGGATTTGGGCAGGTTCGTGGTCAAGGTGGGCAGCAGCAGTTTGACCCGATCGACTACCGCGATGATGTTGGCGCCGGGCTGCCGCTGAATATTCAGAATGACGGCCGGAATGTCGTTCATCCAGGCGGCTTGCCGGACATTCTCGGTGTCGTCCACCACCTTGGCCACGTCCGTCAATTTGACCGGCGCGCCATTCCGGTACGCAATGATCATCGGCTTATAGTCGGCGCTCGAAAGCAACTGGTCGTTAGCGCCGATTTGATAAGCCTGGTGCAGGCCGTCGAAATTTCCCTTCGCCTGGTTTACGTTTGCGGCTACGATGCCCGTGCGCAGATCCTCCAGGTTGATGCCATAGGCGGCCATGGCAGTCGGGTTGGCCTGTATCCGCACCGCTGGCTTCTGGCCGCCGCTGATGCTGACCAAGCCGACGCCTGGCAATTGCGAGATCTTGGGCGCCAGGCGCGTATCGGCGTAATCCTCGACGGCCGAGAGCGGCAGCGCATTCGAAGTCAGCGCCAGCGTCAGAATCGGCGTGTCGGCCGGATTGGACTTGCTGTAGATCGGCGGGGTGGGAAGATCCACGGGAAGGTAGGTTCCCGAAGCGTTGATGGATTGCTGCACCTCCTGCTCAGCCACGTCGATATTCAGGCTCAAGCTGAATTGCAGCGTGATCACCGAACTTCCGTCCGAGCTGGTGGAGGTCATCTGCTGCAAGCCCGGCACTTGCCCGAACTGCCGCTCCAGCGGCGCCGTGACGGACGATGCCATCACGTCCGGGCTAGCCCCAGGATAAAACGTGATCACCTGGATGGTAGGATAGTCGACCTCGGGCAAAGCCGAAATCGGCAATTGCTTGTAAGCCACCATGCCGGTCAGCATGATCGCCACCATGAGCAAAGACGTGGCAATAGGCCGCAGTATAAATATGCGGGACGGACTCATCTAGCTTGCCTTGTGGGTTCCGGCGCCGCCATTCCCCGTTTTGCCGCCAGCGGTGTTGCCTTTGACGGGAGCGCCGCCTGCGGTTGGACGGCCGCCGCCGGGTGTGCCGGCTCCCGCTTCGTTGGTCAAGTGAGCAACAACCTTGGTACCCTCCGTGAGCTTGTCCACTCCGGTCATCACGATCGTGTCGCCCGGTTGCAAACCGGAGGTGATTTCACTATCGTTGCCCTCCACGGTGCCGATCGAAACGTTGCGCACGGTCACCGTCGAATCGGGTTTCACCAGGAATACATAAGTGTTGGTCGAGTTGCGCTGGATCGTCGCGGTCGGCGCCAGCGTGACCCCTTGCTTCATCTGGACCAGTAATCGCACGTTCACAAACTGGCCCGGGAATAGCTTGTAGCCCGGGTTGTCGAAATTTGCCCTCCAGCGCAGAGAGCCGGTGGTCGGATCGATTTGATTGTCCACCGTGGCCAGGTACCCGTGCGATAAAAGCACGTCCGAAGCACGGTCGAAGGCGTCCACTTGCAGCCGCTGCCCCGCGTTCAGCTTTTGCAGAACCACCGGAACCTGATCTTCGGGAAGCGGGAAAAGCACACTGATCGGGTCCATTTGGGTGATGACTAGCATGCCATTGGTGTCGGTGGCGTGTACGATGTTGCCGGGGTCCACCAGGCGCAGCCCTACGCGTCCCGAGATCGGAGAAGTGATATGGCTGTACACCACGTTCAGCTTCGCGGTTTCGATCATTCCCTGGTCCGTTTTCACGATCCCTTCGTCCTGCTTGACCAGGGCCTCTTGGGTCGCCAGTTGCTGCTCGGGGACGGCATTTTGGGCCACCAGCGTCTTATAGCGGGTCAAATCGATGCGCGCGTTATCGAGCAATGCCTGGTCCCGGACTAGCTGTCCTTCCGCCTGCGTAAGCGCAGCTTCGTAAGGCCGCGGATCGATCTCGATGAGCGGAGCACCCTTCTGAACGATGTCTCCTTCCTTGTAATGCACGTCCATTAACTGCCCATCTACGCGGCTCTTTACCGTCACCGTATAGATCGGGAGTACGCCGCCGAGGTTTACGTAATAGACTGGAATATTCCCTTTGCGCGCCTTAGCCGCAACCACCGGTATGGCGCCAAAACCCTTCTTCTGCGCCGGCCCGGCTGTTCCTGAGGTGGCGCCGGCGCCGGTGGCGGGTTTCTGTCGCGACCATAAATAATAGGCGCCCGCCGCCACGACGGCGATGATAATGAGCCAAACCCGGGTATGCGATCGCTTGGGTGCACCGTGCGTCTGCCGGGGAGGCGGAGGTGCATGCTTGGTGGGAATCTCGGGGGGCGCCGCCGGGTCGAGCGCGGACGGGTAGTCCTGTTTCATATGCTCTAGTATAAGATGCCGCAAAGCATGGTAAACGTTACAGGCGGGTGTGGCGCGCGCGCAACGCCAGCATTGTAACCAGACTGACGAGCCCGAACCACCAAACCCAGTCGATGCCGTAACCGAAGACATCCAGCGTGACCGTAGGGCAGGCCACGGCAATCGAGGGCGACCCGATCCAGCGGCTTATCCCGACCCCCCGCCAATCCCCGCACCGGATTGCTTTCGCGATGGCCGCCCCTCCCGCGTGCAGAACCACGCTGCCCGCAGCGGTGGGCTCTGCTTCACGATCCGCCCGCACCCGCCAGCAGATCTGGCGCCTATCCGGTATGCGCACTCCTGGCGTCTCGACGAGCATGCCGCGTCCTTCCAGGGTGGCGCCAACCAGGTTCCGGGGTCCGACGTCGCCAAACTGCGCGGTGACTACAACCGCTTCTCCCGGCGCTAGCGGGCGATGTCCATAAACGCTGTCCAATTGGAGGCACAGAATCAGAAGCGGCACGGTCGCCACCGCAGTGGGTCGCAACATCCGGGCCAGATAGCGTGCGGTCCATTGCAGCAGCTCGCGTTGCGCCCGGAAGACCACAGCGGGATCGTCCGCGTACAAGCGCATCGCATACAGCCGCGCGCGCGTCTGGCGTTTTGCCAGGGCCATGTCCTCCGGGTTGGAGAACCTCTTCCAGATCCAACTCAAGATCACACCCGCCATGGCGCCGATCAGTGTCAGGCTAATCATCCGGCTAATCAGTCGATGTAACCGAGCCCGCGCAACCTGCGCACGACTTCTTCATCGGGCTGGTCGTCGGCGAGCTTGGCGCACTCCCGCTCGAGCACGTGGTTGATGAATTCTTCGGGCGAACTGTAGCCGCCTGCCGCGGCCGCTTTGGCCACCTTGGCCCAAAGATCTTTGTTCAATTTGACAGTCATGATGGTACAAGACCGGGGCAGGCTCTCAGCTCTGCCTGCTTCCAATATAACCAACCGAAGTTTGTATCTTTCAGCCGATTTGCGAAAGACGATATCATGGCTTGGTGATCGACTGCGGGTTGCGCGTTGCCGTTTCGGCCGGTTGGCTTATGATTGGCGCGGTGGCGACCACCTACGGCGCCGAGGCGCCACCAAAGCCGTTCGTCGATTCCAGCAAAGAGGAACTGATACGCGCGGCGCCCGAACTTACGGGCTTGCAGTTCGATGCGAATCAGGATGGCTTGAGCGCATTGCTCGACGCCACCGGTGAAAACGCCGCGCGCATGTTCGCCAAGCTGCTGGACTTGTCCGCGGCCGAAGATATCCATGAAGTGCGCCTCGAAGAGGGCTTCGCCGTCATCAGCCGGCGCGAAGGCTTTCGTTATGCGGTCAAGCTGCTTCCGGCCGGCGCGCCCGAGCCATTCGTAGAATTTCGCGTGGATGCGGCCACCAGGGATCGCGTCCCACCGCCCGCACACAGCGATTTCCTGGTCTTAGCGAACTTTCTTAAATTGTTGAATTACTTTCTTCCGCAATATCGGGAGCAGTCGCGCTTCCGCTATCTCGGCCGGGTGAATGGCGAGGGGCAAGATTGTTTCGTCGTGGCGTTTGCGCAGCGCCCGGAGGCCGCCGGATTCCGCAACCATATCCCGATGGATCCCAATGGCCAAACCGCGCGATTGCAGGGCCTCGCGTGGATCGATGCCGCCACCAAACAAATTGTCCGCCTGCGGCTGGACCTATTAGCGCCCGTAGAAGGCTACCCGCTTCAAGCCGTCGCCACGAACATCCGGCTGGCGCCGGCGAACTTCAAGTCCATGGGGATCCTGGTTTGGCTTCCCGCGAAAGTGACTGTGCATGCGCGCTACGCCGGAGGCGAACTTCACACGGTGCATCGATATTCGGACTACCAGGCGGAGCGGGAGAAGAGCGCTGGCGTTCCGGCAACGGCGTCCGCCGACAGCGAGGACGCGTACGAATTGCTGGCGCGCGGTGTCAAGCTGACGCAGGACGGCAAATCCGGCGAGGCAGTCGCACTTTTGCGCGATGCGGTGCGCCTCGATCCGGATATGGCTGCCGCGCGCTTTCACCTGGCCAACGCTCTTCGCAACACAGGGGATCCGGACGGCGCGGAAAGCGAATTGCGCGAAGCCGCGAAGCTTGCGCCGGATTCCGGTGTCGTGTACAACTTGCTGGGAATTGTGCTGTCGAAACGCGGCGACGCAGCAGGCGCGGTAGCCGAGTTCCGCAAGAGCGCGCAACTGCAGCCGAAGGCGGCGGTCGCGCATTTCAATCTGGCGCAGGCTCTGGAAAAGTCGGGAGACCGGACGGCCGCACTCGAAGAATACCGCACAGCTTCCGATCTTGCTCCGGACAACGCCGCTTTCAAAACCCGGTACGAACAACTTGTACACGCGGCGAACGCTTCGCCGGCCCCGGAGGCCACCATCAAGGTCAATGTACGGCAAGTGCTGGTTCCGGTAATCGTCACCGATGAGGAGGGGCATCACGTCACCGGTCTCACGCGCGCCGATTTTCAGGTATTTGAAGATGGCGTGGAGCAAAAGATCTCGGGTTTCAACGTGGAGGACACCGGATTGACGGCGCCAGCCGCCACGCCGGGGGCGGTACCCGAAACTCAGCCTGGCGCGGGGCAAGCGCCGGCGCCCGCCAAAGCAGCAGCCCCGCCGACGCCTGCCCGGCGAACTTATCTGATCTGTATCGATTCCCTGCATGGGGCGTTCGGAAACATGGTGTACGTCCGTCAAGCGCTGTCGAAGCTGTTTCGCTCCGAGCAGCCTGGGGACTCGCAGTATGTCGTGCTTGCCATCGGCACATCCACTCAGGTGGTGCAGGATACTACCGCGGACCCCGAGAAGGCGCTGCAGGCGATCGAAAGCAAGAATTTCCAGAAGTTGTTTCTGGCAAGTCAGAAGAGCTCCATGCAGTCTGAAGTGCTCGATTTCAAGCGAACGCTGGACGAGATACGGACCGCCTGCGATCAAGGGCAGCCGGAGTGCATGATGAAGCGCCAATTGCCAGGCCAGGCAAACCGGATTGCCGCGGAGGAACGCACATATGCGGCGGCATTCCTCAGCCAGTTTCACTCTGCGGTGAAGGAACTGTCGCGCACCTCGGGCCGGCGCACCATCGTCTTCATCTCGGATGGCTTCCAACTGGTGCCCGGAAAGTTGGCGTTCGAATTACTGGTGGCCTATTTTCCGGAGTTTCGGTCAATGTCGCTGAGTACGGTGGATCGCATGCAGGAATTGGATCCCGTGCTGCGTCTGGCCGCCAATAGTAACATCCCTATTTACACCATCGACTCGCGCGGCTTGTACACTTCGCCGGGCTTCGAAGCATCTAACCCTGGGGGCGCCGCCAGCGTCTTGCCGGCGGTGCTCACCATCATGAATTCCGACGCGAGCGACGCTGGCAGCACACTGTCTGAAATTGCAGCCGCCACGGGCGGGACGGCGTTTCAGAACAGCAACGATATCCTGGTCGGGCTGCAGCGCGCCTTTGCGGATGGTCGTCAGTATTACATGCTCGCCTGAAGCACGATTGAATTCGGCTGGCCGGTTACCCTCCCCGGCTTCCGCAATCTACCCCAAAACGCTCGTGCTGCCGGAGGTTGAACTGTCCGGCGTGCTTTGGGTTTGATAGGCTCCCAGCACCTGCTCCAACAGGTTATCGATCAGTGTGGTGGCGGGTGTGCCGCTGTTCACGCCATTGGCTGGTTGCAACAATGCGCTGGCCATCGATTCATTGAAAAAGGCTTGGAAATCGCCCTGCTTCTGCATTGCCTGCAATTCAGCCGTCGCGCTGACCCCGGCGCTCGCGCCAGCCGCACTGGCGGAAGACGACGCTGGGGGCAGACTCTGGTAAGCGCTCGCATCCAAATAACTCAGGGGACTTGTGGCACTGGCCATGGTACGCCTCCTGCCACCCTTATCGGCCACTTAGGCCGCTGTCTGCGTCAATGCCGTGTCAATGCGCCGAGTACTGCTCCTGCGGCGAGTTCAGCTTGATGTCGATGGTCTTTTCGAGTTCATAGATCTCATACGTCTGGCCGAAGGTCTGATACCCTGTAGCGATCACCTGGATGAGGATCTTGCCTTGCGGGACCTCAGGCACTTTCGCAACGCCCTCCTGGTTCGTGCGCATCTCCCAACTTGTGCGGATAGCTTTGCCAAGCAGGATCGCGGAATGACCGCTGATGAACTTTACCACCACGTCGGCGTGCTCGATGGGCCTGCCGCCCGGCGTCGCAACATGCACATTGAGCTTGGTCATCCCCGAAGTCAACTTCACCTCGATGGTCTTTCTATCTTCGTGCACCTCGAATGTCTGGCTAAAGGGTTCATACTCCGCGGCGGTCACCTCGACCAGAATGGCGCCCTGAGGGATCTGCATCTCCGGCGGCGTTCTGGCGATGCCGTCGTCATGGGTATGCAGCCTCCAAATCGTGCGGGGCTTATCGCCCTTCATCAGCCGCACGGCAACCTCGGCGTGTTCGACGGGCACGCCCTGCATCGACGTGACCAGCACATCGATCTTGGTGGTCGGCGATTTAGCCGCGGCGGTGAACGCCCACAGAAGCACCACCATCGGAAGCATAAAACGGGAACGCATTACCCGATTATGGCATGCCGCATCAGGCGATATCCGGCAGCAGGAAGCGTGCCGGCCGGCCGCTGGCGCGCGCCACGGCTTCGGCGGCCAGGTATCCGCTACGGACCGCGCCTTCCATGGTGGCGGGCCAGCCGGAGCGCGTCCAATCGCCGGCCAAAAAAAGATCCGGACGGCCGGTTTCGGGCGGTGGCCGCAGGCCTTCGGTCCCGGGCGCGGCCGAGAAAGTCGCGCGCAATTCTTTGATCACATGCGCCCTTTCGAGCCGGGCCTCGCGCGCGCGGGGAAAGAATTCCGCGAGCTCCCGCACGGCCAAAGCCACGATGTCCGCACGGCTGGTGGCCGCCAATCCGCGCGCCGCGCTCACCACAAGCTGCAGATAACAGCCTTCGGACTTGTTGAACATCCATTGCACGGTGCGGTCGAGCAGCGTCGCGTGCGGCAGATCGGTGACCGGGCGATCAAACCACAAATGAATGCCGGCGATCGGGGAATGCTCGAAAGCGGGCGCGGGCAGTCCCAGTGCCGGCAGACGCTCGAAAGGCAGCGCGCAGATATAGTAATCGGCCGAATGGCGTTCGCCGCCGGCCACGACGCCGCCCGGATCGATGCGCTCTACGGGGGCGCGCAGCCGCAGCGCGACATCGCCAGCCGCTTGCCAGAGCTCCGCGCGATAGAGTTCGCCCAGCGGGATGGAAGGCACTCCCATCTCGTATCCATCGGTGCGCGCCAGGAAGCCCAGCCAGAATACCTGAAATCCGTGGCGCGCGGCCAGACGGTCGACATCCTCGTTGATGGCGCTGACCAGCACCTGGCGCCAGAAACGCTCGATGGCGCGCGGCGTCTGGCGTTTTTCGCGCAACCAATCGAGCATGGTGATGCGATCCAGATCGGCGCGGTGGGTGCGCTCACGCCGCAGCGCCAGCAGCCCGCGCGCGATGGCCAGCTTGTCGCCGGCGTCGAGAAAGCGCAGGCGCAGGAAGGATCCGGTGAAGTGCAGGGGAGCGGGCAGGGCGCCGCGGCGCAGCGTGGACACCCGGCCGCCCGGTTCGATGAAGTAAAATTCGCGATAGAAGCGGATGCTGTCGCGCACGCCCAGCCGCGTGTAGAAATCCAATAGATTGACGCAGCAGCGCAACAGCACATGCTGGCAATTGTCGATGAGTTCGGAAGCGTCGTCCGACGGCGTCAGCGGAAACGAAGTCGCGCGGCCACCCAGAAACGGGCGCGCTTCAAATACCTGGACCCGGAACCCTGCGGCGCCCAGGGCGGCTGCCGCCGAGAGACCGGCCAATCCACCGCCTATGACGATCGCGCTGGGCATCTTCCATCATAGCGGCCATCGTGCGGCTTTGCCGTCCGCGCCTTCCAACGCGTGGTACGGTTGACCAGCACGACTCATGCTATCGGAACCTCCAGCCACCCCAAAGCCAGTCGATCTTAAGTCTCCTGCTGTGGGCCTTGCGAACCGATTGACATTTGGCATTTACCCTGGGGGTGTGGCCGGTGGCGACGAGGGTCTGTGTTCGGGTCCGCCAGACTCCTTTGTTCAAGTCAACGTCGCTTTGACCGAACTGCAGGGCAGTTCCAGACCATTTGTTGTCCGATGCTACGACAGCTTTCAAGATCCCGGTAGTCCCTATGCCGCCAATCCCTGCGCGCCAACGGAATTCGTTCGCTATGCCGTTCCTGGCAGCCGGCCGATGGATCTGGTCCTCCAGTACCGCTCGGATTCCGGAAATGTTGACGCATACCTTGATTTTATTCGCGAGCGCGTCGCCAGGTATGCGCCCGTGCTGTACGCCTTGCAGATTACGGAAGAGCCAAATTTCATTGACGGCCCGCGCATAATTGACGGCCCTTACCCGAATGTCTGTCTGGCACTGACGGAAGGACTCAAGGCGGCCCGGGAGACCCTGATTGCATGCGGACGCCCGGACGTCAAGGTCGGGTTCAACTCCACTCCCACGTTTGGCCCTAGCGCGGATTTCTGGAAACGCATCGGCGCCGCCGGATCGGCGTTTGTGCAAGCTGTCGACTACGTTGGGTTGGACTTCTTTCCCGATGTGTTCCGATCCGTCTCGCCCGACGGGCAGCCCGGCGATCTGAGTTCGTCGGTCGTGGGCGTGCTGGAGACCATGCGCTCGGTCTGGCTGCCAATGGCCGGAATCCCGGAAGGTGTGCCGATTCACGTTACCGAACACGGTTGGCCGACCAGCGCGGGCCGCGGCATGGATCGCCAGGCGGCGGTGATTGAACAGGTGATTCGAACGATTTATAGCAATAGCCGGCGGCTGAATATAGAGCGCTATTCACTCTTTGCGCTTCGCGATGTTTCGCTCCGCAACCCGGGCAATGAAACGAACTTGTTTCATTTTTTCGGCGTGATGACGGCGAACTACGAACGAAAACCGGCATTCGAGACTTTTCGCAGACTGGTTAGCGAATTAGGTACGCGCTAGAGGCTAGCGACCAAGTGTCTGGTTCTGGGACGGGCTGTTGCGTGGCCGGGACAGGCGCGGCATGGCCACATGTTCTTCTCGATTGAGGGCATGGGGTTTAGGCCCGTCAGGCGATTGGCACGCTAACTGTACTATCGGGATACCGTCATACTTAATTGAGGCACGCAATGCTCCGCCCAGAATTGAGCGCACCCCGAACGTTAATCGCCGACGACCAGCCCGATGTGCTGGAAGCGCTGCACCTCCTTCTGAAGCGGGAAGGATACCAGATCGAAGCGGCGAATTCGCCCAAAGCCGTTCTGGAGAAGCTGCGCAACCGTGAGTACGATGTGCTGCTGATGGACCTGAACTATGCCCTGGACACCACTTCAGGCCAGGAGGGTCTGGACCTTTTGGCCAGCGTGCAAAAACTCGACCGCACGCTGCCCGTAATTGTGATGACGGCTTGGGGCAGCATCAAACTGGCTGTGGAAGCCATGCAGCGCGGTGCGGCCGATTTCGTCGAGAAGCCTTGGGACAATTCAAAGCTGCTCGCCACCCTGCGCACGCAGATCGAGTCGCGCAACGAGCGGCGCACCGGCGCGGCCCGTGAATCGGGTGAGATCGAGGAAGCCAGCGCGACGCAGAGGGGATTGCTGCCGCGGTCGATTCCGGACTTTCCGGGATACGGCATTTCGGCTGCCTGGCGACCCGCCGGAGCCGTAAGCGGCGATTATCTGGATGTGCTGCGGCTGGATTCGAACCACTTGGCGCTCTGCGTGGCCGACGTGATCGGTAAAGGCGTACCCGCGGCGCTGTTGATGTCCAATGTGCAGGCGGCTGTGCACGCGCTGGCCGGCGAAATGCTCCCCACCGGCGAGCTTTGCGGGCGGATCAACCGGATCGTCGCGGCGAATGTGGGCAGCGGCAAGTTCATCACATTCTTTTACGGCGTCCTCGACAGCACGCGCCGACGGTTCAGCTATACCAACGCCGGACATTGCGAGCCCATCCTGGTGCGGCGGAATGGCGAGTGCGTACGCGTGAATCACAGTGGCGTGGTACTGGGCGTTTTCCCGGACTGGTCGTACCAGGAGGATCACGTGGAGCTGGAACCGGGAGACCGGCTGGCGCTGTTCAGCGACGGCATCACCGAAATCGCCGGTGCGGATGACGTCGAGTTCGGCGAGGAGCGGCTGATGGAACTGTTGCGAGCCAATCGTGCGCTAGATGCGGAAGCCATGCAAAAGCGGGTGATGGCGGCCATTGCCGATTTCAGCGGCGGCAACTTCCAGGACGATGCCACGCTGATTGTGGCTGCCGTCGAGTAGCGCGCCGCGGCGGGCCTGCCCACCAAGTCACCCGTACTAGCCCCCCCCCAAACGTCAGGCCGTATTTTAATGTACCGGTCCTGCTCGCTTGACCCGCCAGGCGACTCCGTCCGTCTTGCTCTAGAGGAAGGCGCTGGCGTAGAATCAGAACCGAGCAATGCCTAGGTCTTAAGCATTGTCACGATTTTGAAAAATTCTTCCGTAGGAAGGTTACAGCGATTATGACGACAGAACGGAAAAGTGGAAGCGCGCTTAGCGACTCTAAATACGGTGACCGAATTCGATTAATGGCCGGCCGATGCATTCTGGCCTTACTGGGCACAGGGTTATTCGCCGTGCCAATGGCGGCGCAAACGGGCGAAACCGTGCTCTATGCGTTCCAGGGGGGCAGCGATGGGGAGAATGTTATCTCCGGACTGGTGGCCGGATCTGGCGGCGTGCTCTATGGTACGACCCAGGTTGGGGGTGGCGGCGACTGCACTATTTATTGGTCCAACGGAGCTGTAGTGGGCTGCGGCATCGTATTCGAGCTGACTCCTCCGGTTTCTGCGGGCGGCGCCTGGACCGAGACTATCTTATATGCTTTCAAAGGTGGCGCGGACGGCGCCTTCCCGAACAGCCTAGTTGCGGGGACAGGCGGCATCCTATACGGAACGGCATTAGCCGGGGGAAAGGGCGCAAGCGCCGGCAGTGGCTCCGGTGTCGTGTTCCAACTCACCCCGCCGGCAACCTCGGGCGCCGCATGGAAGGAAAGTACCCTGTACAGCTTCTGCGCGCAATCCGATTGTACTGACGGGGCCTACCCGGGCAGCGGACTCATCCTGCTCGGCGGCTCCCTTTACGGGACGACATCCGATGGCGGGACGTTAAGCGATGGGACGGTATTTAAGCTGACCCTCGCCACGTCCACGACAAAAGAAAAATTCGCCAGCACCTATTCGTTCAAGGGCGGAAGTGACGGCTCTTTTCCGTATTACGGTGTTATACCCGGCAAGTCGGGGATACTGTATGGCGAAACCAATTCCGGAGGCGGCACGAGCTGCAACAGTGGGGCCGGCTGCGGCACGGTCTATCAGATTACACCGCCGGCCGCCTCGGGAGATCCTTATACGGAGACGGTATTGTACGCCTTCCCCGGCGCTACGGACGGCTATAATCCGGCCGGAATCCTCAATCTCCTTTCGAGTGGTGCGTTGCTCGGCGCAGCCGGAGGCGGCACGTTCAACTATGGGGCGATTTATGAACTTACGCCTCCCACGACCTCAGGAGCAGCGTGGACTGAGACCATCCTCACCAGCTTCGACCCGGGAAACTTGTATGGCATTCCAGGCGGAACCTACCCGAACGGCGGTTTTGTGGTCGGAGGCAATGGCTCCATCTACGGTACGACCTATGGTGGCGGAGACCCGAATCTCCAGATGGGCTACTATTTTCCTGGCACGATCTTCGAACTGACCCCTCCGATTGAGAAGGGCGGAGCCTGGGTGCAGAGCATGCTGTACTCGTTTCAAGGCGGCACTGACGGACTCACGCCGCAATGGGGCCTGATCTTAGGGCCAGATGGCACACTCTACGGCACTACATCGGTGGGTGGCGGGACCGGTTGTCCAGCGCAGGGCAATATCGGATGCGGCACAGTGTTTCAGTTCACGCCGTGATTCCTGCAATCGGAGCGATGAGCGACACATGGCGGCTTCTTAGGGAGCCGCCGGTATGATACCCTGAATCGCCAGAGGGGTGGAGCACGCGCCCAAGCACCAGCGATTGGCGGACAAGAAACTGTGACATATACACTCTGGCCTTTCCCGAACCAGCCGTAGCGTATATGCTGACGCATGAGAAGGCCGCCATCCTGCGCGAACTTGCTACAGGCCGGGATGCCTTGCTGGAAGCTGTGCGGGGACTTCCCGAAGACCTGGCGGGCATCAGCCCCGCGCCGGGCCGCTGGTCGGTCGTCGAATGCGTGGAACATCTGGCTGTCTCCGAGGACTTCCTGCTTACGCAAATTACGCAGGCAAAGCATTCGGGCACGCCCGTCGTAAACGCAAAGCGGGAAGCCGTAATCCTGGCGCGGGGCGCGAATCGGACGACTCCCCTAATCTCGCCGGAAGAGGGCAGACCGTTAGGGCGCGCCGCTACGCTGGCAAAAGCGGTGGAGAGCTTTCTGGCCGCGCGCGAACGGACCGTCAGGCTGGTGGAAACCTGCGGCGACGACCTGCGCTCGATGGCGATGAAACATCCTCTGCTGGGAACGATTAACTGCTATGAGGCTCTGCTATTGATCGCAGTCCATCCGCTGCGGCATGCCGGCCAGATCCGGGAGATCAGAGGAGCGGGGTTATGAAGATCCCCATCATTGGTTCCGGCAATGTCGGAGGCACGCTCGGCGTCCGGTGGGCGCAAGCGGGTCATGACGTTATATTCGGCTCGCGCCATCCGCGTCGGACGCGATGCGCCAACTGATTTGCCAAGGCTGGTGGGACCGCGCGGCGCCTGGGTGGTGAAAGCCTTCAATTCGGTGGGTTACGACATCATGGCGAATCCGGCATTTCCGCGCATCGAACGCCGGTTTACCGCGGGTCAAAGCTCTGATCCACGTACATCCAAACTACCCGTGCGACACGGGCCACCACTGGCGCGAAGGGCAGATACACTAGAAACGCCGCCCCGATCGACCAATCAATCGGCCAACCGCTCAGCGTCCGAATCAGCAGTATCAACAGTAGCACGGGCGGGATCGACAACCCGTAGCTCACATACATTGCGCCCAGAAAGTAGCCTTGCTCCCGCTCGAATTTCAGCCCGCAAACCGGACAATCGTCCCGCATCGCCAGTGGACCTCGATACACCGGACCGCGGAAGATCGCACCTGCCCGGCATCTTGGGCAAAGCTGCCGCCGGATGCCTTCCGTCGCCGAAACCGTCTGCGATCGCGTGGCCACCTTCTGATACTATCCGGTTTATGCGGAAACTGCTGTTCCCCGCCCTAGCTCTGCTAGCCCTTGCCGCCAGCCTCCCCGCTCAGTGGATTCCGCCTAACCCCGTCACCGGCGTTCGCGAGCAGCCCAACGGTGTGGAATTGACCATGCTGTCCGGTGCCATGCGGATCGAGGTTGCGACCGATTCCATCATCCACGTCCAGTATTCGCCGACCTCCTCGTTTCCGAAGCAGATGGAATATGTAGTCACGAAAACCGCCTGGCCCGCGGCCCAGTGGAAGCTGGAATCTACCGGCGACGAAATTGTCCTTGTCACTCCGCGATTGAGGGTGACGATCACTCGCCGCGACGGCGTCATCGCATACAGCGAACTGTCGGGAAAGAAGCTCGTGACGGAGGGGCCCAAGACCATGACTCCCGCGAGGGTTAACGGCGAAGAAACCTATCATGCGGAAGACAATATTTCCATATACGGCTCCGAGGAAGCTCTCTACGGGCTTGGCCAGCACCAGGCGGGCGTGTGGAATTATCGCGGCGACTCGGTGGATGTATCCCAGGACAACACCAGCATCGCGGTGCCTCTGCTGGTATCCAGCAACGGCTATGGCCTGTTCTGGAACAACGCATCCAGATGCCGTTTCAACAATCGTTTCGTGCATTCGCTGTATATCAGTTCGGAAGTGGCCGATACCATCGACTACTACTTCCTTTACGGCCCGGACTTCGATAAGATCGTCGCCGGATACCGGGAACTTACCGGGGCGGCTCCCATGTTCGGCAAGTGGGCGTACGGTTTCTGGCAATGCAAGAACAAGTATCAGTCGCAGCAGGAAATCTTGGACGTAGCGCACAAGTACCGTGAACTCCACATTCCGGTCGATAACATCGTGCAGGATTGGTTCTGGTGGACTACCAAAGGCGAGTTCGTCTTCAACAAGAACTACCCCGACGCCAAGGGCATGATCGACGATCTGCACCGCAACAATTTCCATCTGATGATCTCGGTGTGGCCATACTTCGATCCCGGCACAGCCACCTATGCCGACATGGACAAGCGCGGCTACTTCATCGACCGCACCAAGGCGCGCGCGTACCATCCCGCGGGCATGGCCGTATACGACGCCACAAATCCGGCGGCCCGCGCTTATTATTGGAACCTGATGGACAAGGCGCTGTTCCAAATCGGCGCGGACGCCTGGTGGCTCGACACTACCGAACCTGAGACCGAGGGCCGCGAGGAAAACCTGATGCTGAACAACAAACTGGCCATCGGCAGCGGCGCGCGTTATGCCAACATCTTCCCGCTGATGACCACCGCCGCGGTCTATGACGGCCAGCGCAAGGCCAGCGACCGCAAGCGCGTATTCATCCTTTCCCGATCGGCCTTCGCGGGCGCGCAACGGAATTCGGTGACCGCGTGGTCCGGCGATATACTCTCGGATTTCGAGACATACAAACGTCAGATACCCGCCGGCTTAAATTTCTCGTTATCCGGCATTCCCTACTGGACCACGGATATCGGCGGCTTCTTCATCGGCAATCCGAACGACCCGGCTTACCGGGAGCTATTCGTGCGTTGGTTTCAGTACGGCACGTTTTGTCCCATCTTCCGCGTACACGGAACCCGCACCACCAATCAGAACGAGCTATGGTCCTACGGACCGGAAGCCCAGTCGATCCTAACTAAGTTCGACCGCCTGCGCTATGAGTTAATGCCATACATCTATTCAGTTGCGTGGATGACCACCAGCCAGAGTTACACACCGATGCGCCCGCTGGTAATGGATTTCCGGGCGGATGTCCGCGCCCAAAACATCGGCGATCAGTTCCTTTATGGGCCGGCGATCCTGGTAAACCCTGTGACCGAACCAGGCGCCACCACCCGCCACCTGTATCTGCCGAAAACAAAGTGGTACGACTTTTGGAGTGGACACGCGGCGGACGGTGGGCAATCCATCGACGCGCCCGCCACGCTCGACAGCTTGCCGCTATACGTTCGCGCCGGGTCGATAGTTCCCATGGGACCGGATGTCGAGTATGCGGCCGAGAAGCCCGCGGACCCGATCGAGCTGCGCATTTATCGCGGCGCCGACGGCGCTTTTGCGCTCTACGAAGACGAGAACGATAATTACGATTACGAAAAGGGCGTATACGCCACCATCCCCATCCATTGGGACGAAGCCGCGCGCAGTCTGACCATTGGCGAGCGCAAGGGCCAGTTCCCGGGCATGTTGGAGTCACGCACGTTCCGCGTGGTTTTCGTAGGGGAAGGACACGGCGTGGGAATCGGTCAGACTGCCCAGCCGGACAAAGTTGTGCAGTACTCCGGAAAACGCGTCGCAGTGACGGCCTACTGAGCCGGGACCGTCAAGGGGCGACCTTAGGCAATTCTTTGCGCGGCAGCATCTGCTCACTATTGGCTGCCTGGTAAACCACCGCCGCGATCACCGCCGAAGCCTCCATCAGATCGGACGGCACCGCGTGATCGTAAGTGTCCATGCTGGAATGGTGCGTCACCGTGCCGTAATCCAGCGGGTCTTGAATGAACTGGAATCCCGGCAGACCCACAGCATCGAATGACAGATGGTCCGTACCGCCAGTGTCCTTGATGGTGATGGTCGTGGCGCCCTCATCGCGGAACGGCGCGAGCCACGCTTCAAACAGCGGACGCATCGCATCGTTCCCCTGCAAATACACGCCGCGAATCTTGCCGCTGCCATTATCCAGATTGAAATAGCCGGAGAGCTTGGCGTGATCGGGCAGAAGCTTCATGGTTTTGGCGTCGCCGAAATGCTGCTTCACATACGCTTCCGATCCGTACAACCCTTCCTCTTCGCCGCTCCACAACCCGATCCGCACCGTACGGTCCAAACTCGCGTTGAGCGCCTTCAGAATGCGCATCACCTCGATCATCACCGCGCTGCCGGCGCCGTTGTCTGTGGCGCCCGTTCCGGCGTGCCAGGAATCGAAGTGCGCACCAATCATCACCACCTCGTCTTTCTTGCTGCCGCCTGGAATTTCGCCGATGATGTTGGCGGAATTGACGTCAGCGTCGGAGGTCCGCACCTTCAGTGACACGCGCACCCGCACCGGCGTCTTCTTCTCCATCACGCGCGCCATACGGTTGTACTGTTCCGCCGTAAGGATAAATGTAGGCGGCGCCAGCGGATCGGCGCTCTTGTGCGATCCTGCCGCTTCGGCGTTGGTTGTGCCATCGTGCGAACGGTCGTCCCGCATCAGCAGGCCCAATACGCCCTCGTCTACAAAAAACCGGTTCCGCTCGGTCGCCAACTGTATCATTACATCGAACAATTCGTCGAACACGGATTCCGGCAGGCGTTGGAAGAATTTGCCAAGTTCCGCCGGGTCGTCCGGCCAAGTCAAGTCCGCCAGCTTGGCATAGTTCTTCGCGGCATGCTCCGGCGCGGCGGCAATGTCCGCCAGTTGGGCATCCGTGTAGCGGTGGAACTGCGGATTGGTTTGTTCGTCCGGAATCTTGGCGTCCCGCAACATCACGAACTTGCCACGCAGTTTGCCGGTCCATTCTTTCCGGTAAGCCGCCAACTCCTCGCGCGCCTTCTTCGGATCGTAGGTTCGTTTCAGCGGCGCAAGGATCGTTTCACCAGCGAGGGGGCCGTTGGTGCCGGCGCTCCAGGCAAGTGGAGTCGCGTTCAACGGCGCGTAGCGAGGCTCAATCATCTCAACCGACCACTGCTCCGCCGACCAACTGCGGCCGAACGGTCCCCACGGTTCCAAGTGCACGTTGCTGAGACCAATCTCGCGCAGCCTTCCGGCAGCCCAGTCGGCGGCTTGAAAGAACTCCGGCGAGGCGGTCAACCGCGGCCCGTAAACGTCGCTCAGCCATGATAGATGATCCATGACTTTGGAATGATCGTAGGCTTCGGTCTTGATGCGCGAGACGAGGCCGAGGTCCAGCTTCGGCTGTCCCCAGGCGGGCAACAAAAACATCAGCAAAAACAATTGTTTGCGAAATCCGGATGTAAGCATGTTTGCCTGCCAGTGTAGCAGGCGCCGGTTCACTTCGCCGCGACGGTATAAGAGACGGTGTAAGACAGGCTGCGTTCGATTGAGCTACCACCCTGCGCCACCGTGGCTCGGACTTCATAGTTGCCCGGCTTGCTGGTCGGCTCGATCACCATTGGGATGGCGCCTGAATCCTCGGCCGGCGGCAGTGCGGGATGGATGGTGGTCAGCAGCCGGCCGTTCTTCAGCAGCCGCACGCTCAGGTCGGGCGCCACCGCGTTGCCCGGCTCCGGATAAATCACCATATAGACAAACGGGATCGCGCCGGAGAACAAATGGGTCGCTACGAAGGGCAGCACGCGCTTCCCCGTGTATTCGAAAGGATCCGCGGGGTCCGGTGGCGGCCCCAGCCGCTCCAGCCGCCGCACTAACGTGAGATCGCTCAGTCCCACTCCCCGCCGCTCCCGATTGTCGATGTGCAATATTCCCGTGCTGGCGCGGTTGCCTTCATGGTCCACCACCGCTGTCTCCACCGTGTACTGGCCCGGCGCCAGGCTCACGGCGTGCTCGTAGGTCATCAGCTCTACTTGGATGGCGCCCAGGCGATCGTCGGATACCACCGACGGAACGTCTTTACTCACGCGGTCCACGATCTGCCCTTGCGCGTCTTTCACCACCGCCAGCAAGGAAGCGTGTAACGCGTGGGTTTTCGCCAACGGACCGGGCGCCGCGGTCAGATTGGAGATCGGCATCTCGAAGGCGATCGCATACTGGGCCGTGCCGCCCGCCTCGCGGAAGCGGTAGGCCCGCGAGAGGAAATCGAAGGCGTGCGGGCGAGGCTGCGTGTCGAGCGCTCTCAGTCCGGCCATCTCTTCGGGAGTCACCGGGCGTTCACCTGTATCGGGCACGGCGAAATAACCGCTACGGGTTTCCACCCGCAAGCCAGTCCGAGCCAGCTTCACTTCAACCTTTCGGAAGTGCCCGTCTTCGCTCTCCGATTTGGGTGGATACGCGATCTCATAATGCGTATCCACCTCTTCCATCACATGCGCCAGAAGCTTGTCCGTGTTGTTGGTGTTGGCGATCAGGAATCCGCCGGTGCGCTCGGCCAACTCGCGAATGGCTTCCTGGCGGTTGGCGCTGGACACGGTGAATTTCACATAATCGTCCTCGTGCGCCAGCTCCATCATCACCGCCGCGGGCGACACGGCGGGCGGGCCGTGCGCCGCGTTGGGCGAGGACGAACCGGCTGACCCGGATTGTCCAATGCTCGCGGGGCCTTGTTGCTGGCTCAGGGCGGAGACGTAATTCATCATCGCGACCGATGGCGCACTCGCCGACTGCGCGGCCAGGCAACTGCCACTGGGCGCATCCTGGCAAATACCCAAACCCCAGACATCCAGCGCATAAAAAGTGACGCCGCCTTTAGTGGCTTGATGGATCAGCGAATCCCAATATTCCAACTGATCGGGCGGCCGCGTCAGTCCGGTGCCCATAAGCAGCACCGTCTTTTGAAAGGGCAGCGGACTGAGCTGCTGGACCAGGCCGATCAGCGCGTCGATCTCACGCAGCCCCGCGTTCACCGCGAAACCCATATCTCCGCGCGTGCCCAACGGATCCACGGGACTGGAGCCGTCGGCGTTTTGCGTCCCGCTGCCGGGTGGCGCAATAGCGCCGGTCACCTGCATGCTTAATCCGCTCAGCACAGCCGCAGAACCTACGTTCACCGCCGGAAGCTGGTTGACGGCAGCCAGTTCCACCGCCTTGAGTAGATGCTCGCGATTGTTCGAGAAGGGAAAGACCGGCCGCAGGCCGCCGGCGTCCAGACTGAACACGCCAATGAAGGTATTGGGGCGCAATTCGTGAATCACAAACTTGCGCGCCGATTCGAACGCGAAGCCACGTGTCTCCGGGTTGAGATCGTTCAAGATGAGGCAGACCACATTCACCGTGCGCAAAGGATTCACCGGCGGGTGCGCGGTGTCCGGCGCGACTGCCTGGCTTCCGGCGGCCTGGGCCTCGGCTGCTTGTTTCTCGTCTTCGACGCGGACTTCGCTACCCGCCACCAGCCGGAACGACCGAACGTCCTGACGGACGCCGTCTTCGTACACGGCGATCTCGCCGGGTTTCAAGTCGTTGATGAGGCGGCCATGCGCATCGCGCACTACGACGTCCAGCAGCACTTCACGTACGGAACTGCGGATAACGGCCTCCGGGGCTTGGCAGAAAGCCAATTCGCAGATCAGCAACGCTGGCACAAGGGCATAGCTACGCATAAGCAGGAAGACGTTATCACTCCCGGACCAAGGTACAAACAATTAACGTTTCGGCGGCCCCAAGAGAATCGAACTACGCCACAGGCAGGCCGGCTTGCTGCCACGCTTTCCATCCGCCATCGAGCGAAATGGCATCGGTGTAGCCCATCTTTCGCAGGTTGTCGGCGGCCAGCGCGGAGCGGTATCCGCCGCCGCAGTAGAGCACCAGGCGCGCGTGCTTGTCCGGTACCTGGGTCTCGATGTCGCGCTCGATGATTCCTTTCCCCAGGTGCACCGCGCCCGCGGCGTGCCCGGCGGCCCATTCGTTATCCTCGCGCACATCTATCAGCACGTGCGGATCGCCCGACGCCTGCATTTTGCCATAGCCCTCGATATCGATCTGTTTCACGCGCGATTTCGCGTCGTTGACAATCGCCAGGAACCCCTCGCTGTGAACCATGCTTACTCCACCCTCCTGATTTGCGCGCCTACGCGAGCCAGTTTCGCTTCGATTTTCTCATAGCCGCGGTCGATGTGGTAGACGCGGTCGATGACTGTCTCGCCGCGCGCGGCGAGCGCCGCCAGCACCAGCGACGCACTGGCGCGCAGGTCCGACGCGATCACGCCCGCGCCGGTCAGCTCCGATGGCCCAGCGACGATGGCCTGCCGGCCTTCCAGCCTTATGTTGGAGCCCATGCGGGCCAACTCCTGCGCATGCATGAAGCGGTTTTCGAAAATGGTCTCGACCACGATGGCGATGCCCTGCGCCTGCGTCATCAGAGCCATGTACTGTGCCTGGAGATCGGTCGCAAACCCGGGATATTCTTCGGTGGTCACATCCACGGAGCGCAGCCGTTTCGGCGCGCAGATTTGGACGCTCGTCGCATCGGTCTGGGTGATTTCGGCGCCGGCCTGCAGGAGTTTCGAAACCAGCGCGCCCAAATGTTCGGGCACGCAATCGGCGATCTTCAAGTCGCCGCCGGTAATGGCCCCGGCGATCAGAAAGGTGCCCGCCTCAATGCGGTCGCCGATGATGGTGTGGTCCGCGCCATGCAGCTTCTCGACACCGCGTATATGAATGGTGGAAGTGCCGGCGCCCTCGATTTGGGCGCCCATCTTGACCAGCAGCGCGCAGAGGTCGGCCACCTCGGGCTCGCGCGCGGCGTTGCGCAACATGGTCTCCCCGCGCGCCAGTACGGCGGCCATGATCAGATCTTCGGTGCCGGTCACGGTGATCCGATCGAAGTGGATGGTTGCGCCGCGCAGCCCCTCCGGCGCTTCCGCTTCGATGTAGCCGTGCGATTGCTGGATGCGCGCGCCCAACTGCTCCAGGCCGAGCAGATGCAAGTTGATGGGACGCGCGCCGATGGCGCACCCGCCGGGCAGAGAGACGCGCGCACGGCCCGTGCGGGCCACCAGCGGACCCAGCACCAGGCTGGAGGCGCGCATGGTCTTCACCAGCTCATACGGCGCCTCCGACGAAACGATGCGCGGGGTGTGCAGGCGAATGGTTTCGCCCTCGACTTCCGCCTGGCTGCCGATATCCACCAGCAGCCGCTGCATAGTACGGATGTCGCGTACGCGCGGAATGCGCCGCAGGGTCACAGGCTCTTCGGTGAGCAGTGCCGCCGCCAGCGCCGGAAGCGCGGAGTTCTTCGATCCGCCGATGGGGATTTCGCCCTGCAAACGAGGGCCGCCTTTGATTACGAATTTATCCATAGGTTCTCGGTGGAGACGATGATCACAATGCCTCTGAGATGCGCCCCTTGGCTGCCGCCAGGCGGTGCTCGGCAGCTTCGCGGTTTACGCCCGTCTTGGCCATGACTATAGCCGGGGCGACGTTGTCTCCGGCGGCCGTTAATAAGTCTCCGGCTGCGTCATAGGTTATGCCCGTCGCCTGCGCGATGATCCGCCGCGCACGGTCGCGTAACTTGGAATTCTTCGGTTGCATATTCACCATCAAGTTACCGTACACATATCCGAGCCGGATGAACGTCGCGGTGCTGAGCATGTTCAGCACCAGCTTTGTTGCCGTACCGGCTTTCATGCGCGTGGAGCCGGCCACGATCTCCGGGCCGCTCAGTGGCGTGATGGCGATATGCACGGCGCGGGCCAACTCGGAATCGGGCGTGCAACTGATGCCCGCCGTGACTGCGCCCAGCCGGCGCGCTTCGGCGACCGCGCCCAGCACATATGGCGTGCGGCCGCTGGCGGCGATCCCAACCAGCACGTCGCGCGCGGTGAAGCCGCGCTCCCGCAGATCGCGCGCGCCGATGGCCGGATCGTCCTCCGTGGTTTCCGTAGCGTGCGCCAGGGCCCGCTCGCCGCCCGCCATGATGCCCTGCACCAATTCGGCGTCGGCGCTGAACGTCGGCGGGCATTCGGCCGCGTCCAGCACGCCCAATCGCCCGCTGGTGCCCGCGCCGATGTAGAACAATCGTCCGCCATTCCGGATGGCGTCGACGATGGCATCGACCGCGCGCCCAATGGCTGGGATCTCGCGCCCAACAGCATCGGCCACTTGGCGGTCCTCGGCGTTGATAATTTCGAGGATACCCGGGGTGGGCAGCGCGTCGATGCCCTCCGACGCCGGGTTGACTTGCTCGGTCAGCAGATCCGCAAGCGGTGTATCAGGCGTCTTCTCAGGCAATGCCGGCCTTCCGCATCACGGCGCGCGATGTCTCGAGGGCCAGCCGCGCGCCCTCTTCGGGTTTCATTTCTTTCAGGCCGCGGCCGAAGACTTCCACGCTGAGAGCGTCCTGGTAGCCGATCTCCTGCAGCGCGCGCAGGAATCCGACCAGATCGATCACGCCCTCGCCGGGCATGAGCCGCTCATTGTCGCGGATCTGCTCTGGCGGCAGGTTAGGCGCGTCGTTGAAATGTACGTGGACGATGCCGGCTTTGCCCGCTTTGATAATGTCGCCTGTGGTGGCGCCGGCGTGGCGCCAGTGCCACACGTCTAAAAGCAGACCCACATTCGAACCGCACTCGCGCGCGAATGCCAGCATCTCGGGCATGCGCCAGATGAACTCGTAAGGCTCCATCTTGCGCAGATGCAGCGGTCCCAGGAATTCGAGGCCCAACCTGACGTGGGAGCGCGCCAGCACGTCCGCGCAGGCACTGAAGCGCTTCAGATACAGCGTGCGCAATTCGGCTTTGGGCGTCTTGCTGGACGGCATGATCCAGGTGATCATGCGCGGGCAGCCGATGGCGGCGGAGAAGGATGCCGCATCGCCCAGCCTATCCAGATCCTTGCGGAAGGCGTCGTCGTCTTTGCGGAATTCGACGGGGAGATTTACGGCGGCCGGTCTGATTTTCAATTCTGCCAACAAGGTGTTAGTGGCCGGCAGGCCCGCCTTCATGGCCGAGGAGAGGTCCACGTCCACGCCGGGAAAGCCGACCTTGGCTGCCAGTCGGGCGAATTCAGGCCAGGGGACGCGTCCGGCGACTACGGTGGAGTTCAGCGAAAGGTACACGATTCATTGTGGGGGAATTTGGAGCGCCTGGCAAGCGGGCGACCTTGTGGCTGGAGCAGACCAGGGGGTCTGCCCCACAATTCGTCGGCACGAACTCTTTCTAGAGGCCTTTGTCTGTCAGGAATGCGATGAGGTCCACGACCCGGCAGGAGTAGCCCCACTCATTGTCGTACCAGGAAACCACCTTCAGCAGGTTGCCGTCCAGCACTTTTGTCATCTGTCCGTCCACGATCGAGCTGTTCGAGTTGTGCAGCATATCGGTCGACACAACCGGGTCGTCGGTATAGGCCAGAATACCTTTCATCGGGCCATCCGCGGCCGCTTTGAACGCGGCGTTGACTTCCTCGGCCGAGGTGGAGCGACTGGTTAGGGCCACCAGATCGACCACGGAAACGTCGGGCGTGGGAACGCGCATCGAATAGCCATCCAGCTTGCCCTTCAACTCGGGCATCACCAAGCCGATGGCCTTGGCGGCGCCGGTGGTGGTCGGGATCATGTTCAGCGCCGCTGCGCGGGCGCGCCGCAGGTCCTTATGCGGGAAGTCCAGCACGTTTTGGTCGTTGGTATAGCTATGGATGGTGGTCATGGATCCCTTTTGAATCCCGACCGTGCCGTGCAGGACTTTCACCACAGGCGCAAGGCAGTTAGTGGTGCAAGAGGCATTCGAAATAATGTTGTGCTTCGAGGGATCGTACGTGCCATCGTTGACGCCCAGCACCAGCGTAACGTCTTCGTTCGAGGCGGGCGCGGAGATGATGACTTTTTTCACGCTGCCGCGAAGGTGTTTGGCGGCTTCCTTGCCATCCGTGAACCTGCCTGTGGATTCAATCACGATCTGCGCGCCCACAGAATTCCAATCGAGCTGTGCGGGATCCTTTTGGGCAAATACTTTGATGCGCTTGCCGCCCACCAGAATGGCGTCCTCTTCCTTCCGGATCTCCACGGGCAGCGTGCCCAGCACGGAGTCGTACTTCAACAAATGCGCCAGCGTCTTAGTGTCCGTCAGGTCGTTCACCGCTACGAATTCGATGTCATGCCGGTGAAGGGCCGCCCGGACCACATTCCGGCCTATGCGGCCAAACCCATTGATACCAACCTTTACCGCCATTTCTTCTCCTAAAGTCTAAGTGTGTGGATTACCCTAAAGGATATCAGGAGGACACAATCCGGTGCAAGCCGATAAAAAGACTGCGGAGTCTTAATTTGTCGAGCAATCGCTCAATGATCGGCGACTTCGGTGCCCAATCCTGCGTATTCTTCCTTCACCTTGACCACCTTGCTGCCGTTGAAGGTTACGAACACGATCTTTCCGGGGGGCCGGCCGAAGATCCAATCTTCCAATTCGATGCCGTCCTTCGTCTCGCGCGATTTGTGATTGGGATGTCCCAGCGCCAGCAGCACCTGATCGCGGTCCATACCCGCGATGACTTTCTTATCGCGGATGGCCGTCTTCACTTCGGGCGGCAGCACTTCGGCATAGATTTCAGTGGCGCTGCGCTTCTCAAAATCCAGCACTGGCGCCAGCATCTTTTTCACTTCCGCCGCCTTCATCGGTTCTAGCGGCTTATGAAACAAGATTTCGATGGTGGTGCCACCAGGCGCATTGGAATCGCCCTTGCCCAACTGAGTCATGGGGCCGCCACCGCCTACACCGCCGCCGATCTGCGCGCTATCGTACCATTTGCGGCCGCCATTGAAGCCGTTGTTGATCTGCAGCACCAGCTTGTCGGACTCGATCGACACGTTGGTGATCTGCACCAAATCGCCGACGCGCCCTGCCGGGCCGTATTCATGGGAAGCTGCTTGCCACGCCTTCTGGTCGAAGGATCCCGTCGATTCGAAGGGCAACGCCTTCTTGGCGCGCGGCAGCAACTGTTTGACCGTGGCGTATTCCGCCAACAAGCCGCGCACCAATTCGATACGATCCTGCTCGGTGAGCTTTTCCGCGGCGCTCAACAGCGGCGCCCGGCTTATCGAACTTACGAAGATGGCGAAAACGGCTGTCCAGGCACGCATGTCACATCCCCCGCGGGCGGGTCCAGCAGAGCCGATGGTTGCCGCCGGATAGGCGCTTTCCACAGATACGCAAAAAGCAGCAGGAGAACGGCTGAGGTCAGAATGCTGGCTTCCGGACCATACTCGCCGCCGCTCCACAGCGTCCCGGCGGACCACCTCTCGGTGAATCCCGTCAATCTCATTGTAAGCCCGCTCACGTTGACGCCGAAAAGCGGAAGTGTAAAGTTCCAACCGAAATGCAAGCCGATGGGCAGCCAGATGTCGTGGCTGCGCAGGAAAGCGTAGCCAAAGAGGATGCCGAATCCGGCGGTGTTCGCCAGGCCCAGCCAGGTCGCGTTGGGATTGGCGGCATGCAGCAAGGCGAAGACGATGCCTACAGGCAGGATGGTCGGCCAAGCACCCAAGGTGGGCAATAAAACCTGAAATCCAAATCCGCGGAACAGCAGTTCCTCGCCCGCCGACCCGAAAAGCAGCAAAACGGAAACGAAAAAAAACGAAGACAGGCTGAACGGATTGGCCGGATCGGCCTGAATGCGCGCGGCGCGGAAAAACAACGGACCGGCCAGCACGAGGGCGGCCGCGCCCACGCCGCCGAGGCAACCGAATCCGAGGTTCACTAAGGCCGCTTTATCGCCCTGCAGTCCGATGGCTGCGATACCCCGGTGCACATAAATCCGGAGGCAGAGGCTATTGCTGAACACGGCGGCCAACAGTCCGGTGGCGGTGATGCTCACGATGTATCCGCCGAGCCAATACAACAACGGACCTAGCACGAAAGCCGTTGCGAAATAGAGGGAAACATAAACGACGACTTTAAGGACCAGATGCGCGGCGTTGACGCGGGCGGACATTAGAGACAGGCTATAGAGACAGTCTACCGTAGTAGGACGGATACCGGGCGCAAGCCACGCCCGCGGTACGACTGGCGATTGAGGTTATCGTTTACAATCAAGGTTCGAACCATGTCTCGACCCTTTTTGATAATGATCCTCGCCACGGCGGGCCTGCTGGCGCAGGGACCACCCCCGGCGGCTACGCCTCCATCTCCCCCCACGACGGGCGCGCGCCGGTTCGGTGGCTTTGTTCCCGGCCAACAGCGCCCGCCCGGCGACCCCGTACAAATCACACATGGAAAAGCGCTGTACGGCGTGAGTTGCGCGGGCTGTCACGGTGTAGATCTGCGCGGCGGCGACTTGGGCGGCCCGAACCTGTTGCGCTCGCAAGTGGCGCTCAGCGATCGGGAGGGTGAACTGATACTGCCCATCATCCAGGGCGCCCGTCAGGACGAGGGCATGCCTGCCATTCCCATCAGCCCGCAGGATGGATTGGCTGTAGCGGCATATATTCGCAGCGTGCTTGAAACCATCGGCGGCCAGGGCAGGCCCCCATCCATTGGAAAGGAAGCTCCCAGTATTTTGGTTGGCGACGCCGGCGCCGGGCAGGCATACTTCGCCGCAAAGTGCGGCAGTTGCCATTCCGCGACGGGCGATCTGCAGGGGATCGCGGCGAGAATTACCGACCCCAAGGCGCTACAGACCACCTGGGTTGCCGGCGGCTTCCGTCGGCGCCGAATGCCCACGCCAGGCGCGACCGACCGGCGTACCGTCACGGTGACGGTCACTTTGCCTTCTGGAGAGAGTATCAATGGCCGTCTGGTGCAAATCGACGACTTCCTGGTGACTGTGGGACTTGCCGATGGAACGGTACGCACGTTCCGCCGCGACGAGGACGTACCCAAAGTTGAGGTCCACGATCCGATGAAGGCGCACCACGACTTGATGGCGGTGTATACGGACAAAGATATACACGATGTGACTGCGTATCTGGTGACTTTGAAATGACACTTGACAAAATGCTGCTAGCCACGCTGTTACTGCCGGCCGCGCTGATGGGGCAGGGCGCCAACGGAGTGGATCCGGCCGATCTGCTGAAGCCGCTTAAGGACGCATGGCCGACTTACAGCGGCGACTATACGGGCAAGCGATACAGCGCGCTGAATCAGATTAATCAATCCAACGTAAAGAATCTGACGCTGGCCTGGATGGTCCGGGTGACACCGGGCCTTGGCGGTGGGCAGGGCGGCCGGTACTTCGTGAGACGAAATGTCATTGTGGGCGGCGAGGGGGCCGGCGACCTGAACGTGGGCGGCGGGACCATCAAGGCCTCTGCGTTGGAGGTGGATGGCATACTATACTTCACCATGCCGGACAACGCCTGGGCCGTCGACGCGCGCGATGGCACCGAACTGTGGCATTACTTCTGGAAGACCAAAGGCGGCACGCACATCGGAAACCGCGGTCTGGGCATGTGGCACAAAACCTTGTTCATGGAGACGCCGGACGATTATCTGGTCGCCCTGGATGCGCTCACGGGCAAGGAGCGCTGGCACAAGCCGATCGCGGACCTGGCGGATGGCTATTTTTCCACGCCCGCTCCAGTGGTAGTGGGAAACCATGTGCTGGTAGGTACGGGCGACGACATCGACGCGCCTGGGTTTGTGCAGTCTTTCGATCCCGAAACGGGAGATGTGCAGTGGAAGTTCTATACCGTGCCCATGAAGAAGGGCGATGCGGGAATGGACACCTGGGGCAGCGTGGATGCGGCGCGGCACGGCGGCGGGCAAGCCTGGGTGCCGGGCGTGTACGATCCGGAAACGAAGCTCTACATATTCAGTACAGGTAATCCTACTCCGGCCTTTACCACGGGCACGCGCGGCCCCGGCGACAACCTGTTCACTTGCGCTCTGATTGCGTTAAACGTAGACACCGGTAAGTTGGCCTGGTATTACTCGACGTCGCCGCATGACATGCACGACTACGATTCCGCACAGACGCCGATTCTGGTGGATGCTATGTTTAACGGCCGCATGCGTAAATTGGTGCTGACCGCGGCGCGCAACGGCTACTACTTCACGCTGGATCGCACCACCGGCGAGCATCTGGTGACCAGCAAGTATGGGGTATATACGAACTGGGCCAAAGGGCTGAACGAGAGGGGCGCCCCAATTTACAATCCCGAGAAGAATGCGACCGTGGCGGGGTCGCTGGTGTCGCCGACTTCGGATGGCACGACTAACTGGGAGCCGGCTTCTTACTCTCCCGATACGGGGCTGTTATATGTCGCGCAGCACAACGATTATTCGATATTCTATCTGACCGACGTGGACCCGCGGGGATCGATGGGGCTGGGCGGAAAGGAAGAAGCCGAAGTCGGATCGGGCGGTAGCTTTCTGACGGCAATCGACTACACCACCGGGAAGGTGGCGTGGGAACGCCCTTACTACGGCGAAGGCGGCGGGGGCGGACTGCTGACCACTGCCGGGAAGCTGCTTTTTGCGGGCGACGGCAACGGAAATCTGGTGGCGCACGACGTATTCACCGGGAAGCCCCTTTGGCATACGCACATCGGTGGCGTTTCCAATCCACCGCAGACGTTCATGCTGGACGGCCACCAGTACCTGATCGCGGCCACCGGGGATACGGTGTGGTCGTTCCTGCTCTATTGATACGCCATGCCCTCAGCCCGCCGCTCGAGCCGCCGCGGGCGCGAAGGTCAGTTCGCCTTGGGGGTCGACATCCACCAAGAGCTGCTGTCCGTCGCGGATGTCGCCCTTCAGGATCATCCGGCCGAGCGGCGTCTCCACCTTCTTCTGAATCGCGCGCTTCAGCGGACGCGCGCCATAATGCGGATCGAAGCCTGTACGCACCAGGTTCAGCCGCGCGGCGTCCGTCAAGGTTAGAGTGATGTGGCGGTCCGCGAGGCGCGCCCGCACACGGTCCAACTGAATCTCCACGATCTGCTTCAAATGGTCTTCGGCCAGAGCGTGGAACACGATCGTTTCATCCACGCGATTGAGAAACTCAGGCCGGAAATGGCGGCGCATCTCTTCCAGCACGGCCTCTTTCATGCGTTCGTATCCTTCGCCCTCGAACCCGCCGCGATATTCCAGGATGCGCGCGCTGCCGATGTTGGACGTCATAATCGCAATGGTGTTGCGGAAGTCCACCGTGCGGCCCTGGCCGTCGGTGAGCCGGCCATCGTCGAGCACCTGTAGCATCACGTTGAACACATCGTGGTGGGCTTTCTCAATCTCGTCAAACAGCACCACCGAATAAGGCCGCCGCCGCACCGCCTCGGTAAGCTGGCCGCCTTCGTCATAACCCACATATCCGGGAGGCGCGCCGACCAGCCGCGACACGCTGTGCTTCTCCTGATACTCGGACATGTCGATGCGAATCATGGCATGCTCGTCGTCGAACAGAAACTGCGCCAGCGCGCGCGCCAGCTCGGTCTTGCCCACCCCCGTGGGACCCAGGAAAATGAAGCTGCCGATGGGCCGGTTGGGATCCTTCAGCCCGGAGCGCGCGCGAATCACCGCCTCCGCCACCGCAGTGACCGCTTCATCCTGCCCGATCACGCGCTGGTGCAACTCGTCTTCCAGGTGCAACAGCTTTTGCATCTCGCCTTCCAGCAGCTTAGTCACTGGCACGCCGGTCCAGCGACTGACCACCTCGGCGATATCTTCTTCACCCACCTCCTCCTTGATCAGCGGCGATTGCGACTGCTTCTTGGCGAACTGCTCCGACTCAGCCTGCAAGCGCCGTTCGAGATCCGCCAGCTTGCCGTACTTCAGCTCCGCGGCGCGATTCAGGTCGTAGGCTCGTTCGGCCTTCTCGATCTCGACTTTGGTCTGCTCGATCTGTTCGCGCAGGGCGCGCAAACTGGCAACGGTCTGCTTCTCGGCCTGCCAGCGCGCTTTCAGCGCATCGCCTTCCGCCTTCAGGTTGCCAAGCTCCTTCTCGAGCTTCTTCAAGCGGTCGCGCGAGGCCGCATCCTTCTCCTTCTTCAGCGCCTCGCGCTCGATTTCAAGCTGCATCGTGCGGCGCAGGATTTCGTCCAGTTCCGCCGGCATGGAGTCGATTTCGGTGCGCAGGCGGGCGGCCGCCTCGTCCACCAGGTCGATGGCTTTATCCGGCAGGAACCGGTCGGTGATATAGCGATTTGACAAAATCGCCGCAGCCACCAGTGCGGCGTCCTTGATGCGCACGCCGTGATGCACCTCGTAGCGTTCCTTCAGGCCGCGCAGAATGGAGATGGTGTCTTCGACCGAGGGCTGGTCCACGCGCACCGGCTGAAAGCGCCGCTCCAGCGCGGCGTCCTTCTCGATGTGTTTGCGGTATTCGTCCAGCGTGGTGGCGCCGATGCAGTGCAGCTCGCCGCGCGCCAGCATGGGCTTCAGCAGGTTGCCGGCGTCCATGGAGCCTTCGGCCTTGCCCGCGCCCACCACGGTATGCAACTCATCGATGAATAGGATGATGTCGCCGGCGGCATCCTGCACTTCCTTCAGGACGGCCTTCAGGCGCTCTTCAAACTCGCCGCGAAACTTGGCGCCCGCGATGAGCGCGCCCATATCCAGCGACACGATGCGGCGATTCTTCAGGCCCTCGGGCACGTCGCCGCGCACGATGCGCAGGGCCAGGCCCTCCACGATGGCGGTCTTGCCGACGCCCGGCTC